>NZ_DJTF01000043.1:0-90638 GCF_002438125.1 Pseudomonas sp. UBA6315 | reverse complement strand
CCGAGGTGCGGCCCCAGGCGTCGGCGGCGGCGTGGGCGGCGTCGAGGGCCTTGTCGATGTCTTCGGCGGTGGAGCGGGGGAATTCGGCGATCAGCTTGCCGTTCACCGGGGAGGTGGTTTCGAAGTACTGGCCTTTGACCGGGGCCACGAACTCACCGCCGATGAAGTTGCCGTAGCGGGGCTTGAAATTGACCTTGGCGCCTGGCGTGCCGGGGTGTGCATAACGCATGGGGATTCTCCTGGGTGTCACGAGTGCGTGTTGTCGTTCGGGTAAGGGCAGGGCGGCTCAGCAGGCCTGCGGGGTTTCGCCGCGGGCCAGGCGCCGGTTGATGTCATCGATGACTGCCGGCAGCTCGACGATGGTGTCGATCAGGTAATGCGGGCGGGAGGGCTCGAACAGCTTGACGATGCGTGCGCGCTCTTCGGCCAGCTTGTCCGACGGCAGCGCCTGGTACAGCTGGTAAGGCAGCCCCAGCGCGTTGCCCGAACAGGTCAGGGCGACCGTCCACATGCCCGCCTTGCGCCCTTCGAGGATGCCCGGCCAGGTGTCGTCGACCTTGAAGCAGGCCGCCACATCGTCGATGCCCAGGGCGATGACGTTGGCCAGTGCCTGCGACGGCCACGGCCGCCCGTTGGGGGTTTCGTCGGTGGCCACGACGTGGTCGGCGACATAGCCGTTGTGCCGGGCCAGCTCCACCACCTTGTCCATCACCACCTTCGGGTAGCCGGAGCAGGAACCGACCTTCATGCCCCGCCGGCGAACGTCGGCGATGGCTTCCAGCGCCCCCGGGATCAGCGCCGAGTGGACGGCGATCTTGTCGATCTGCAGCGGCATGAAGCGCTTGTACAGCGCGGTCACATCGTCATCGGTGGGCGTGCGGCCGAACACCTTGCGATAACGCTCGGCGATTTCCGGCAGGTCGCACAGGGTGCGAATGTGGTCCCACTTGCCCATGCCCATCGGGCCGCGGGCTTCTTCCAGCGATACCGAAACCCCGAACTCGGCGAAGGCTTCGACGAAAATCTGCGTCGGCGCGAACGAGCCGAAATCGACGACGGTACCGGCCCAGTCGAGGACGACGGCTTGCAGTTGCGAAGGCTTTTCATAATGCATGGCAGGTGCTCCAGGGAAAGGTCAGGCGGTTCAAGAGGTGCTGCCAACAACGGCAGGCTGCAGGGGCGCCGGCTCCAGCACCGTGGTTTCCACGGTTTTCGGGCGGCTGTTCCAGAACGGGATGAGCATTGCGCTGGCCAGCAGTGCGGCACCGGTGAACACCAGGAACACCGTGATGGTGTCGAAGTACCCCGGCAGCAGGCCGCCGAGCACTGCACCGACCGAACCACAGCCATTGACGAAACCGGCGGCGGAGGCCGCGCCATCCTTGCTGCCGAAATCGATGGCGGCCGAGCCGCTGATCATCGAGTCCGGCCCGTACAGGGTCAGCCCCATCATGAACAGCAGGCCCACCACCACATACAGGCTGCCGCTCTGCATGGCCGGCACGAACAGCGCAAGGCACACGGTCAGCACCACCAGGCTGAGCACGCAGGCGGGGATGCGCCGGGCGCCGAAGTACTTGTCCGAGGCAATGCCGATGAGGATGGGCCCGATCAGCCCGGCCAGCTCGAAGGAGGTCGGCACGATGGCCGATGCCACCTTGCCGATCTCGGGCATGCGCTCGTAGATGATCACCGGGCCCCACAGCAGGATCGCGTAGCGGGCGGGCTTGAGCATGAAGTAGGCAAGGCCCAGGAACAGCACGGTGCGGTTCTTCATCACCGTGCGCAGGCCGGCCCACATGCTTTCGCGCGGCACCGCCAGCTGGCTGACCGGTTCCAGCTCGATCTCCACCGGTGGCAGCCCCACGTCTTCCGGGCGGTTGCGCTGCATCAGGAAGAACAGCACGGCCACCACCAGCACCACCGCGGCGCTGCTGAAGAACGCGATGCGCCAGTCGTGGTAGGCGTCATACGCCCACCAGCCGGCGAAGGGCGTGGCCACCAGCCCGCCGAAGGCATAGGAGGTACTCCAGTAACCGAGCACGCGGCCACGTTCGCTGGTGCTGAAGAAACTGCCCACGTTCTTGCACAGCCCCGACCAGCCGGTGGACTGCGCCAGGCCCTGCACCAGCATGCAGGTGGCGAAGATCGGCAGGGTGGCGTAGGTGCCCATGAGCAGGGCCGCCAGCGCCGAGACCACCAGGCCGCTGAGCACCACGACGCGCGGGCCGAAGCGGTCGGAGAAGTTGCCCCAGAGGAACTGGCCGACGGCATAGGCCGTCAGGTACAGGGCATCGAGGTTGGCCATCATGGCCTTTTCCAGGACGAAATCCGGGTCTTCGCCGATACCTAGCTTGGCGACGGAAAACGCCTTGCGGGTGAAGTAGAAGGCGGCATAGGCCACCCAGGTGATGAGAAAGACTTGCACGCGCCAACGTTGCAGCGATTTCCAGCCTGTGGCGAGAGGGCTTGCAGGATTGTTCATGGTGTTCTGATCCCGTGGTGGGGTGCCAGACAGCGCAAGGTCATGGTTTTTTGTGGTTGTTTTCGAGACTGCACGAGGCCTCCATGCGTACCCCGCCAGCCGTGCCCGCGCGCGGGCATCGGCCGGTCATGTGTTGCGACCAGTCAGGGGTTGCAGGGTCAAGAAAAGGCCCTTGCCCAAGGGGGCGATCCACTCGCCCCCCTGCTCGATCTGGCAAGGGCCTTTAAACGGTGTGATCAGGCAGTGGCGTGCTGCATCTCGACGTTCATCGCCAGCAGGCTGTCGGCGATGGCGCGCAGCAGCTGGTGGACGACGTGTTCGTCGATCTGGCCGATGCAGCCGATGCGAAAGCTTTCGGCGACGGTCAGCTTGCCGGGGTAGATGATGAAGTTGCGCGCCTTCAGCTCATCGTAGAAACGCTTGAACTCGAAGTTGGGGTGCTCGGGGCTGAAGAAGGTGGTGATGATCGGCGACAGCCAGCGGTCTTCGAGCAGGGTCTTGAACCCCAGCTCGCGCATGCCGGCCACCAGCACGTCACGGTTGCGCGTATAGCGCGCCAGGCGCCCGTGCACGCCACCTTCGGCGTCGTGTTGCTCCAGCGCCTTGTGGAAGGCCACCACGCTGTGGGTCGGCGGGGTGAAGCGCCACTGGCCGGTCTTTTCCATGTACAGCCATTGCTCGTACAGATCCAGGCTCAGCGAGTTGGCGCGGCCTTTGGCGGCTTCCAGCACGCTGCGGCGGATGATGACGAAGCCAAAGCCCGGGATGCCCTCGATGCATTTGTTGGCCGAAGACACCACCACGTCGAAAGCGATGTCCTGCACGGTCAACGGCACCGCGCCGAAGGAGCTCATGGCGTCGATGATCAGGCTCTTGCCATGGGCCTTCACCACCTCGGCGATTTCGCGCAGCGGGTTGAGGATGCCCGAGCTGGTTTCGCAGTGCACCAGGAACACGTTGGTGACGTCGGGGTTGGCCTTGAGCAGGGCGTCCACTTCTTCGGGCTGCGGCGGCAGGTAATCGCCCTTGTCCAGGGTGACGAAGGCGCGGCCCAGGTACTCCAGGGTCTTGGTGGCGCGTTGGCCGTAGGCGCCATTCATCAGCACCAGGGCCTTGCCATCACGGGGGATGGCGGTGGCCAGCGCGGCCTCCACCGAGTAACTGCCACTGCCTTGCAGCGGCACGCAGGCGAAGCTGTCATCGGCCACGCCGGCCATGGCCAGCAGGCGCTTGCGCACCTCTGCCGTCACCTCGTTGAACGCCTTGTCCCATGAACCCCAGTCGCGGAGCATGGCTTCTTTGGTGGCCTTGGAGGTGGTCAGCGGGCCTGGCGTCAACAGGTAGGGTTCGCCCAGGGCGGGGGGTGCCAGCGGGTGGGAGATGGGGAACTCGGCTTTGGTCATGATCTTCTCCGGCATGTTGTTTTTGTAAGGAGTGATGCATGGCGTGATCAGAACATTGGCGCTGAAATAAAGAAAATCGATTTATCACATTTCACAAATAAGCTGAGCTTATTACTGGCCTTGCAGGCGTTGATTCAGGCCTTGTCCGCCTTGCCAGCGGCGGCGGCGAACTTGGCCAGGCGCACATCCAGCCGGCGCGGGCGGCGGTCGTGGTCCTCGGCGTGCTCCTTGCGGCGTATGGCATTGCGCACCATCAACGAACCCAGGTAGCGGATCGGCTCGGGTGGGAAATAGCCCAGAGGGCCGTTGAGCAACGGCGAGCGTGTCCAGGCGTTGTCCAGCCCCAGCACCAGCGATGAGAGGATCTGTCCGCCCATGTGGCAAGGGCCCACACCACTGCCGGAATAGCCGAAGCCATAGAAGATGTTGCGCTTGCCGCCCAAGCGGCCGAAGAACGGCAAGCCTGTGACCGAGCGATCGGAGGGGCCGTTCCAGGTCGCTGCGATGTCGACGCCGGTGAAGGCGGGGAAGAACTTTTCCAGCGAGTCGCGCAGCAGGCCTGCATACGGCGACGGCTGGTCGAATACCGGCAGCATGCGCCCGCCGAAGGCGAAGGTGTTGCCGCCTTTGCCCAGCATGATTCGCCCGTCGGGGGTGTTGTGGTAGTAGTGCACGAAGATGCGCGAGTCGAGCACGGTCACCCCGCTGGTCAGGCCGATGCGCTCGAGCAGGTCGGGGCGCGGTTCGGTGATGATCATGTCGCTGGAGACAATTGCCACCGAACGCTGGAACTGCGGGAATGCCCGGGCCATCCAGGCATTGATCGCCAGTACCACGTTTTTGCAGGTGACTGCGCCACGGGGGGTGGTGACCGTGGCCGGCAAGCCTTCATCCAGGCTGACCATCGGCGTGCCTTCGTGAATCCGCACGCCCAGCCCCAGGGCAACGCGGCGCAGGCCGCGTACCAGCTTGCCCGGCTGCACGCTGGCCGCGGCGGGCGAGTACCAGCCCTCCAGGTGCTGGGCCGAGCCTGCCATGCGCTGCACCTCGGCCAGCGGGCGCTTGGCGAAGGTGTTGATGCCATGGCGCTGCAGCGCAGCGACCACCGCATCCGTCGAGCCGACCTGCGCCTGGCTGGTGGAGGTGTACAGCGTGCCGTCGAGGCGGTAATCGGCATCCACCGCGTATTTTTTGCAGAAGTCGCCGATGGCGTAGATGCTCTGCTCCGACGCCTTGACCAGGCGCACGGCCTCTTCCAGCCCGAACAGCCGCTCCAGGGTGAAGAACTTCGCCGACCAGGACAGCGCACACCCGCCGTTGCGCCCACTGGCCCCCACGCCGCAGATGTCGGCTTCGACGATCACCACTTCGAGTGCGGGGTTCTGCTCCTTGAGCATGATGGCGGTCCACAAGCCGGTATAGCCGCCGCCGACGATGCAGACATCGGCCTGGATGTGCTGCTCAAGGGGCGGGCAGGGGGCATCTTGCTGGGTTTTCAGCGCTTGTTCGAGCCAGAAAGGTCGCATCGGGTGTCTCCGAAAAAAGGGGGCGCCATGCAGGGTGGTGCCTTGCGAAAAGCATCCTCGCAGTGCACTGTGCATAAATAAAATCGATTAAACGTATGCATGCATAGGCCAGTCCTATGGAGGGAAACCCATGGCGATTTCACACACCCAGCTCAAGGCTTTTCATGCGGTGGCCCTGCACGCGAGCTTTACCCGCGCGGCAGAGCAGCTGTGCCTGTCTCAACCGTCGGTGTCCGACCAGGTACGCAAGCTCGAGGACTGCTACGGCGTGCTGCTGTTTCTTCGCGAAAAGCGCCAGGTGCGCCTCACCGAGGTGGGCGAGCGCCTGTTCGGCATGACCCAGCGCCTGTTCGACATCAGCGTCGATGCCCATGACATGCTGATGGACTACCGCACGCTCTCGACCGGGGCGCTGAACCTGGCGGTGGACGCGCCGGTGCATGTGCTGCCCTATGTGGCGCGCTTCTGCGCACGCTACCCCGGGGTCGATGTGAAGGTCGAAACCGGCAACACCGATGAGGTGCTGGAGCGGTTGTTCGGCTACAAGACCGACATCGCGCTGCTGGGCCGCAACATCGAAGACGAGCGGCTGATGTGCCTGCCCCTTCGCAGTGACCCGATGCTGGCGTTCGTCGCCCATGACCACCCCTGGGCGCAGCACGCGTCGGTCAGCCTGGCCGACCTGGCCACGGCGCCGCTGGTGCTGCGCGAGCAGGGCTCGGTGACCCGGCTGGCAGTGCAGGAGGAAATGGCGGCCGCCGGCTTGCCGATGCGCAAGGCCATCGAGGTCGAGGGGCGTGAGGCGGCGCGCGAGGCGGTGGCGATCGGCATGGGGGTAGGGGTGGTGTCGGCGGCCGAGCTGGGCTCGGACTCGCGCATCCGCGGCCTGCCGATCACCGACAGCCAGCACCGCTTCAGCGAAACCCTGGTATGCCTGCGCGCGCAGAGCTCGCGGCGCATCCTGGCCACCTTCTTCGACGTGGTGCGCGAGACGCTGCAAGGCGATCGCTGAGCGACCCCACCCATTCGGGTTATGGCCCCCTGGCAGATTCCACCGGATAGTGGCTCCATCAGCTCGCCCGAGCCGATCCTGATCACACGATGGAGTTGCTATGCGCAAGGCATTGAAGGTGATTTCCAGCTGGTTGATGTGTTGTACCGCCACGGCCGCCCTGGCCGGCGAGGCAGACACCAGCAACACGCTCAGGTTGTACAACTGGACTGACTACATCGGCGAAAACACCCTCGCCGATTTCGAAAAGCAGACCGGCATCAAGGTGATCTACGACACCTTCGACGGCTACGAGACGGTGCAGACCAAACTGCTCACCGGCCGTTCCGGCTACGACCTGGTGATGCTCAACGCCTCCCTGGTGCCGCCGCTGATCAAGGCCAAGGTGTTCCAGCCGCTGGACAAGTCCAAGCTGCCCAGCTGGGCCAACCTCGACCCGCAGGTGGTGCAGCACATGCAGGCCTTCGACCCCGGCATGGTGTACTCGGCGCCGTACACCTGGGGCAGCTCCGGCATCACCTACAACGTCGACAAGATCAAGCAGCGCATGCCCGATGCGCCCATCGGCTCGCTGGCGATGCTGTTCGACCCGAAAATCGTCTCGCGCTTCGCCGACTGCGGCGTGACCATCATGGACGCCCCCAGCGAAGTCATCCCGCTGGCCCTCAAGTACCTTGGCAAGGACCCGCAGAGCGCCAAGCCTGCCGACCTCAAGGCCGCCCAGGACGTGCTCATGGGCGTGCGCCCCTACATCAAGAAGTTCGACTCGGTGAACTACCTCACCAGCCTGCCCAACGGCGACGTGTGCATGGCCCTGACCTGGTCCGGCGACTACGCCACCGCCCAGGCCCGCGCGGTGGAGGCGAAAAAGGACATCAACCTGGCGTTCTTCATTCCCAAGGAAGGCTCGCTGATCTGGTTCGACAGCCTCTACCTGCCCAACGACGCCCCGCACGTGGCCAACGCCCACCGCTTCATCGAGTACCTGCTGCAGCCCCGGACCATGGCCGATGTGACCAACTACATCCACTACGCCAACAGCAACGCCGCCGCCACGCCCCTGGTACAGGCCGACATCCGCAACGACCCGGCGATCTACCCGGACGACCAGACCCGCGAACGCCTGTTCACCCAGAAATCCCAGGACCCGCAGGCCATGCGCGCCATCACCCGGGTCTGGAGCACGGTCAAGACCGGCATCTGACACCTTCTACCGTACCGATCCGACAAGGAACCGCTCATGGCTACCCCGACTCGCAAACTGGCCGCCGCCCCCCTCAACGCGCTGCTGGTCGAGGCCGACAAGGCCCACTACATGCACGGCTACCACATGTTCGACGAACACGCCGAGCAAGGCGCACTGAACATCGAAGCCGGCGAAGGCGCCTACATTTACGACACCGACGGCAACCGCTTCCTCGATGCCGTGGGCGGCATGTGGTGCACCAACATCGGCCTGGGCCGCGAGGAAATGGCCCTGGCCATCGCCGACCAGGTGCGCCAGCTGGCCTATTCCAACCCGTTCTCCGACATGGCCAACCCCAGGGCCATCGAGCTCTGCGAAAAGCTCGCGAGCCTGGCGCCGGGTGACCTCAACCACGTGTTCCTCACCACCGGCGGCTCCACCGCCGTGGACACCGCCTACCGGCTGATCCAGTACTACCAGAACTGCCGCGGCAAGCCGCACAAGAAGCACGTGATCGCCCGCTACAACGCCTACCACGGCTCCACCTGCCTGACCATGTCGATCGGCAACAAGGCCGCCGACCGGGTGCCGGAGTTCGACTACGCCCACGAGCTGATCCACCACGTCTCCAACCCCAACTTCTACCGGGCCGGCGAGGACATGGACGAGGCCGAGTTCCTCGACTTCCTGGTGGCCGAGTTCGAGGACAAGATCCTTTCCCTGGGCGCCGACAACGTCGCCGCCTTCTTCGCCGAGCCGATCATGGGTTCGGGCGGGGTGATCATCCCGCCCAAGGGCTACTTCCAGCGCATGTGGCAGGTGTGCCAGACCTACGACATCCTCTTCGTCGCCGACGAGGTGGTGACCTCGTTCGGCCGCCTGGGCACCTTCTTCGCCTCCGAGGCGCTGTTCGGCGTCACCCCCGACATCATCACCACCGCCAAGGGCCTGACCTCGGCCTACCTGCCGCTGGGGGCGTGCATCTTCTCCGAGGGTATCTGGAAGGTGATCGCAGAACCCGGCAAGGGCCGCTGCTTCACCCACGGCTTCACCTACAGCGGCCACCCGGTGTGCTGCGTGGCGGCGCTGAAGAACATCGAGATCATCGAGCGGGAAAACCTGCTGGCCCATGTGAACGATGTCGGCGGCTACCTGGAGCAGCGCCTGCAGACGCTGGCAAGCCTGCCGCTGGTGGGCGAGGTGCGCTGCATGAAGCTGATGGCCTGCGTCGAGTTCGTGGCCGACAAGAAGACCAAGGCGCTGTTCGCCGACGAGGTGAACATCGGCGAGCGCATCCACCTGCGGGCCCAGGCCAAGGGCTTGCTGGTGCGGCCGATCATGCACCTGAACGTGATGTCGCCGCCGCTGATCATCACCCATGCCCAGGTCGACCAGATCGTCGACACCCTGCGCAGCTGCATCCTCGATGCTGCCCGCGAGCTGACCGAGCAGGGCCTGTACCACGGCCAATGACCCACCTGCACGCAAAGGTGCGCGCGCATGCCCCGGCCGGTAGACTGCGGGGCATGAGCCGAGCACACGAAAACACCACAATAAACCTGCCGTTTCATGCCCTGCAGCAATGGCACAGCGCCCTGCAACAAGCCTTCGCCCACAGCGAGGGCGCCGACGCGCTGGCCTGGCTGGCAGCGGCGATCAGCCAGCTGGTGGGCGCCGAGTCGATGCTGATCAGCCTCGAACGCAAGGGCCAACCGCCGCAGCTGCTGTACCAGCAGGGCATCCCGGACCGCTACCACGAGGCGGTGCTGGAGCGCTATTTCGCCGCGGGCTACCTGCTCGACCCGTTCTGCCTGGCGGTGGAAAAGGGCCTGGCGCAGGGTTTCTATCACCTGGAAGACATCGCCCCGGACGACTTCTTCGACAGCGAGTACTACAAGTCCTACTACCTGGGCACCGGGTGCAGCGAGGACAGCTACTTCATCGTCGACCTGGGCAACGACAGCAAGATCTCCCTGAGCCTGTTCCAGGGCTGCAGCGGGGCGCGCCTGGGCGTCGAGCAGCTGCACCTGCTGCAGGCCGTGGAGCCGATGGTCCGCGAGCTGCTCACGCGCTTTGCCAAGCATGGCCTGGCCCAGGCGCCGCAAGCCAAGGGCAGCGTGCAGGCGGCCTTCGACAGCTTTGGCTGCGGGGTGCTGACCCAGCGCGAGCGGGAAGTGGCGCAGATGGTGCTGCAGGGGCACTCGGTGAAATCCACGGCCCATGAGCTGGGGATTTCGCCGGAGACCGTGCGCATGCACCGCAAGAACCTCTACCTGAAGCTTGAGATCAACTCGCAGTCGGAGTTGTTTGCCCAGTTCATTGGCTGGCTGCGCCGAACCTGACGTGGGTTGAACCCTGACGGTTACCCTCTGGCGGCTCAAGCTGCCGCTTTCGCTTGCCTTTTCTTCTTGGCTCTCCCTTGCCTGCGACGATCCCGGTTAGAACCCTAGGTTCTAGCTGTGATCGCCGCATTGCCAATGTGTTCTAAAAATCACTATTGATGACTTCATCAAAAATGATGAATATATCAATAACGCTCCGGCAGGGTGACACCGCCAGGTCTGGAGGCTGATAAAAACAACACGAAAAAAAGGTGAACCCATGACTGCAGTTGTTTCCTCCCAACCCCCGCTGTCCAGCGCCGCCACTGCTGCCGCGCTGCTCGATCATGCCCGCGGCCTGCTGCCGGTACTCAAGGCTCGCAGCAAGCAGACCGCGCAGCTCGGTCGCCTGCCGGCCGAGACCATCGCCGACCTCGAAGCGGGCGGGTTACTGACCATGACCACGCCGCACCGCTACGGGGGCAGCCAGGTATCGGTGCGCACCTTCCTCAACGTGGTCGCCGAGCTGGGGCGCGCCGATGCGTCCGTGGCTTGGGTCGCCGCGTTGACCAACGTCACTACCTGGTGCGCGGCGGCGTTCTTCGGCGAAGACGCCGCCAAGGAAGTGTTCGGCGGTTCCAGGCCTGCGCGGGTGACCGGCGTGCTGTCACCGCGCAAGGCGGTGGTGCGCAAAGTCGAAGGCGGCTACCTGATCGAAGAGGGCATGTGGGGCTTCAACTCCGGCGTCAAGCATGCCACCTGGGACATGCTTGGCATTCCGCTGGTGGATGAGGCCGGCAAGGTGGTGGACCAGGGCGTGGCGCTGATCCCGGTGGAGCAACTGCAGATCCTCGACGACTGGAACGTCATCGGCATCAGCGCAAGCGGAAGCTGCAGCGTCACGGCCAGCCAGGTATTCGTGCCGCAATCGCGCATCGCCTCGGTGACCCAGGCCATCGAGGGCCAGTACCTGGCCAGCCATCTGGCCGACCAGCCGCTATACCAGAGCGCCTGCATGCCGATGCTGGCGATCATCCTGGCGTTCCCGGCCCTGGGCCTGGGGGTGGCGGCGTTGGAAACCTTCCTCGAGTCGCTGCCACGGCGCGGCATCCAGTATTCCTGGTACACGAAACAGGCGGAGGCACCGATCACCCACCTGCAGGTCGGCGAAGCATCGGCAAAGATCGACGCTGCGCGGGTGATCCTTGAACGCCACGCCGACGCCATCGACGCCAGCGCGGCATCCGGCACGTACATGGCCTTCGAGGAGCGGGCCAAGGTGCGCCGTGATGTGGGGTACGCCGAAAAGCTGATCTGGGAAGCCGTCGACCTGCTGGCCTCCGCTTCCGGCGGTTCGCTGGCCGCGGTCGGCAACCCCATGACGCGCATCTGGCAGGACGCGCGGATCGCCTCGCTGCACGGCATCGTCAGCCCCAACACCAACTTCGAAACCTACGGCCGGATTCTCTGCGGCAATACCCCTGGCACGCCGTTCATTTGATTGGCGAACCCGCAACGTATTTGCACGAGGAATGCCAAGCATGCAGAGCAAACAGCTGGAGGCGCGGGCCTTTCGCCGCGTGATGGGCAAGTTCGCCACGGGTGTGACGGTGCTGACCTACAACCAGGATGGGCAACCCGGCGGCATGACGGCCAATGCCTTCATGTCCCTGTCGGTGGACCCGCCCATGGTGCTGATCGCCGTGCGCAACCAGGCGCGGTTCGCTGCCAGCGTCAAACCGGGTGATGCCTTCGGCATCAACTTCCTACGTGAAGAAGATGAGGCGCTGAGCAGCCATTTTGGCGGCCGCCCCCAGGCGGCGCTGGCCGCGGACTATCGCCTGCTCGGGCAGTCGCCGGTACTCGGTGGGGCGCTGGTGCAACTGGCCGTGCGTGCCAGCGCGGTGCACCCAGGCGGCGATCACCTGATCTACACCGCCGAGGTGGAAGCCATCGAGGAGTCGGACGGCCGCCCCCTGCTGTTCTATTCAGGCGCCTACAAGCAGCTTCATGCCCTGGACCCGGCCACCTGCTGGTTCGACCTCGGCTAGCCCACCCGCGCAACGCCCCCACCCACAATGACAAGAGGAGTGCAGCATGATTGCTGTACGCGATATCGCTTATGTGCGTTATCAGGTGCCGGACCTGGATGTTCAGGCCAGCTTCCTGCGCGACTTCGGCCTGCGCCACCACGTGCGCACGGCCACATCACTGCAGATGGCCGCCTATCAAGGGGGTTACCCTGCCTACATCGCCGAGCAGGGCCCCGTCAGGGCCCTCGGTGTCGGTTATCGCTGCGACACCCTGCAGGCATTGCAGGGCATCGCCGCGCGGTTGGGCACCGAGGTGATGCCCAACGATGAGCTGGGTGCCGGCTGGATCGTCACCCTGCAAGACCCGGACGGCCTGCGGGTCGACCTGCTGTTCGGCGGCGAGTGTGTCGCCGCCGAGGCGGTACGACCGGCGCTGACGCTGAACACCGCCGATCGCCGCCAGCGGCGTGGCAGCACCAACCGGGTTGGGTTGGAGCCCTCGCGAGTGATGCGGCTGGGGCACGTGGTGCTCAAGACGGTCGATTATCCGGCCATGTTCGCCTTCTACCACGACGTGCTGGGCCTGCGCGTCTCCGACAGCTACTACGCCGCCAGCCTGGACAACACTGTGGCCGTGTTCATGCACTGCGGACTGGGCGAGACCTATACCGACCACCATACGGTGGCCTTGCTCAACCTCGGCTCTGCGCAGGCAGGCTTCGATCACTGTGCCTTCGAGGTGCTCGACTGGGATGACCTGGCCAGCGGCAGCCAGTTTCTCCAGCAGCAGGGTCGGCGCCACTCCTGGGGCATTGGCCGGCATGTGCAGGGCAGCCAGGTGTTCGACTATTGGCTCGACCCCTACCGCAACAAGGTCGAGCACTGGACCGATGGCGACCTGGTCAACGACAGCATGGCCGCGAGCCATGCACCGCTGACCCCCGATGCCCTGGCGCAGTGGGCGCCACCCCTTGCTCCAGACTTCCTCGATTGACCACCCCTCGTTACCCCATTCGAAAGGAATACCCATGAAGCTGGCTCGCTATACCTATCTCGGCAAGACGTCCATCGGCCTGATCCAGGGTGATCGCGTCATCAACCTCGACCCGCTGCTGCCTGCGACGGGGCACGTGGACGTCGCGACGCTGCTGGCCCGTGACGAGGCCATGGGCATTGCCCGCACACTGCAGGCCAGCGCTGAAAACAGCGTGGCCCTGGAGCAGGTGCGGCTGCAGGCGCCGATCCTGCGCCCCGGCAAGTTCATGGCGCTGGGCATGAACTACAAGGACCACGAAGCCGAAGCCCGTCGCCTGAACGTGGCCATCCCCAGCTCGCAGGTCTGGTTCAGCAAGCAGGTCACCTGCATCAACGGCCCCTTCGACGATGTACATCACCCAGCCGTCTGCGAACGTCTGGACTACGAAGCAGAGCTGGGCGTGGTAATTGGCAAAGGCGGGCGACGCATCGGCGAGCACGAGGCGCTGCAGCATGTGGCCGGGTACTTCGTGGCCAATGACGTCAGCGCCCGGGACTGGCAGGCCAAAAGCCCGACCTGGACCCTTGGCAAGTCGTTCGATACCCACGGGCCGATCGGGCCATGGATTACCACGGCCGACGAGATTGCCGACCCGCAGCAACTGACCGTGCGCCTGAGCGTGAATGGTGAGGTGCGCCAGGCCTCTTCTACCGAGCTGATGACCTACAGCATCGCCCAGCAGATCGCCTACCTCAGCGAGGTGATGACCCTGGAGCCCGGCGACATCCTGATCACCGGTACCCCATCGGGGGTCGGCATCGCCATGCAACCGCCTGTGTTCCTCAAGGCAGGTGACGTGGTGCGGGTCGAGATTTCCGGCCTGGGGCACCTGGAAAACACCATCGTCGACGAACCTCGCTGAACTGGCCCCGGCGGGGCCGTTTGAAGGAAGGAAACTGCCATGGCTGCAAAAAATTCGAAAGTGATCATCACCTGTGCGATTACAGGTTCCATTCATACACCGTCGATGTCGCCGTACCTGCCCATAACGCCTGAACAGATCGCCCGCTCTGCGATCGAGGCGGCAGAGGCGGGAGCTGGCGTGGTGCACCTGCATGCCCGCGACCCGCAGAGCGGAATGCCAAGCCAGGACCCGCGGCTGTTCGAGCAATTTCTACCGCAGATCAAGCGCGAATCCGACGTGGTGATCAACCTCACCACGGGCGGTGCGCCGACCATGTCGGTGGAGGAGCGCATTGCCCCGGCACTGCAGTTCAGCCCGGAAATAGCCTCATTGAACATGGGCTCGATGAACTTTGGCATGTATGAGTTGCTGCAACGCTACAGCGAGTTTCAGCACGATTGGGAACGGCCTTATCTGCAAGCCAGCGAAGAGCGCATCTTTCGCAATACCTTCAAGGACATTGCACAGATATTGGCGGCGTGCGGTGAAAACAACACGCGCTTTGAAATCGAGTGTTACGACATTGGGCATTTATATACGGCTGCACACTTTCGCGAGCGCCTGTTGCTCAAAGACCCGCTGTTCATTCAGTCGGTGTTCGGTATTCGCGGCGGTATCGGCACCCACCCGGAAGATGTGGCGCACATGAAGCGCACCGCGGATCGCCTGTTTGGCGACAGCTATCACTGGTCGGTGCTGGGCGTGGGGGCCATGCAACCACGCATCGCGCTGCAGTCGCTGTTGCTTGGCGGCCATGTGCGCGTGGGCCTGGAGGACAACCTCTGGCTGGGCAAGGGGCGCCTGGCACAGAGCAATGCCGAGCAGGTGCGCGCGATCAAGGCGCTGGTCGAGGCGCTGGGCTTTAGTGTGGCGACGCCTGATGAAGCCCGCGCGATCATGCAGTTGAAAGGGCGCGACAACGTCGCCTTCTGATTCCCGTTTCTGCTTTGCAACTCCCTGTCCGCCAGCGCCCGCTGTTGCGGCGGCGGGCACTGCCGTGCCCGCCAGCGGGCGGCAGAAGTTGCTTCAAGACGCTTTGGCTCACCAGTTCCAAGAACAATAAACAAACTGTGCAGGCGTAAAACATGAACCCTAAAACCAAGCAGGCCTGTGGCGTGCTGATGCTGTGTGCGTGCCCATTGGCCCAGGCCATGAACTTCAATATCCCGACCTCCAGCAGTATCGAGTCGGCGCAGATGGGCGGTGCTTCACTGGCCTTTCCCCAGTCCGCCGCCATTGCCAGCGACAACCCCGCCGGCATGGCCGTGCTGGGCAACCGGATCGACGGTGGCTTGCAGCTGTTCTTCGGCAGTTTTCGTTCAAGTTTCGGCAACGAAAACAACCGGGATGATTTCAAGGTGACCGCGCCGATCCCCAGTGGCGGTATCAGCTATCAGTTCGACGAACGCACCACCTTGGGGCTGTCGATGTACTCCATTGGCTCCGGCTCCGACTACAGCCATGCCGCCATCCCGGGCATGGGCTTTCCGGCAGTGAAGACCAAGATCGCCTACCTGAATTTCGCCCCCACGCTGGCTTACAAGGTCACCCCGGACCTGTCACTGGGTCTGTCGGCTCTGGTTGGGGTGCAGCAGGTGCAGGCCCGTGGGCTGGTGGTGCCGCAGGCCGACGGCAGCCTCGGCGTGTCCCCCACCCATGGCATTGCCACCAGCACTGGCCTGGGCTGGCGGGTGGGAGCCTTGTGGCAGCTCAGTTCGCGCATCAGCCTGGGCGCGGCGTACTCGCCGAAAATGCGCTTCAGTGATGCGGATGGCTACAAGGACGACCTGCTGGCGATTTCCGGTGGCCACCTGGACCTGCCGGAGCAGGGTGGAATCGGCATCGCGGTGCAGCTGACACCAACACTGACAGTGGCGGCAGACTATTTGCGCATCGAGTGGGATGAGGTCGGCTTTTTCAACAACCCCGACGGCGCCGGGATGAATAGCCAGGATGTCTGGCGCGCAGGCATGTCCTGGAATGCCAGCCCGGCCTGGACGTTGCGTGCAGGTTTCAAGCACGCAACCAAGGCGGTGGACGCCGAACACACCAATGCCAACTACTTCTCGCCCGGCATCCTGAACAATTCGCTGTCGGCGGGGTTTACCTATCAGCTGTCGCCGACCACCGACCTGTCCCTGGGCTACGAATACGAGATCCCGCAAACGCTGCGCGGCAAAGGCCCTAGTACCGGTACCAACATCGGCGCCCATTATTCGTCGCTGCTGCTGGGGTTGGGCATGCGTTACTGAGCGGGCGCGGTCGGCTGGCGCGGCGGGGCGAGTCGGGTATCATGACCGGCACGACTCACCAGCGCCAGCCGACCGGAACCATGAACGATAACCAAGGCCCCGTCCCCAAGCCCACCCAGCAACCTGTGGCCGGCAGTACCGCAGCCGACGCAGCAGCGCCACGCAAGCCTCGGGTCAATGAGAAGGCACGCCAGCGTACCCGCAGCAAGTTGCTGCGCGCAGCCCGTTCGGTAATGGGGCGCAAGGGTATCGAAGCCACGGCGATCAACGACATCACCGAGGAGGCCGAGCTGTCTTTCGGCTCGTTCTACAACTACTTTTCCAGCAAGGAAGAGGTAGCGCGTGCCGTGTTCATCGAAGATGCGTTGCTGATGATCGAGGCACTCGATGCCGCCACCAGCCCGCGCGCAGGCATTGCCGAAAGGGTGGGGATCAACATACGCCATACCCTGCACCGGGGCCTGACCGACCCGGTGTGGGGCTGGTTTTTGGTGCACTCGGTCTACAGCATCAACGACATGATCGAGACCATGGGCAACCCACTGGCCCGGGATATCCAGATCGGCAACGACGAGGGTGTCTTCCAGGTCGTCGATATTGCAGCCACAGTCGATTGCATTGTCGGCGGCATGCTCTACCTGTTGCGCAAGGTACTGGAAGGTACGCGGCCGCTCTCGGCGGTGGAAAGCATGGTGCAGTTCGTACTCAGCGGCCTGGGCGTGGACCCTGCAGAGGCGCAGCGCATTGTCCGCATCGACCTGAGCAGCAACGGCGCCCAGCCTGCCGCGAGCTGAACGGCCTATTGGCTGGCTGCGGCGGGTTTGAGCGGCACGTAGATATCCGTCTGCCACTGATCCAACGGTGTCTCGGGGTGCACGCTCAGGTAGTGGAAGAACAGTGGATGGTCGCGCAACTCCTCGCCGCTCGAAGGCAGCCAGTCACGGTAGAGCGGGTAGATGGATTCGCCGATGTAGTCGGGCGAGCCCACATGGCGCACCACCGCGCAGCGCCCGGCCGGGATGATCTTTTCCTGCACGCCGAACGCATTGGGCCGCAGCGCTTCCTCCAGCTCGCCGCAAATGGCGAAGCGAAAATCCTCGCTGGGCGTGGTGTCGGGGTTGCCATAGGGGATGCCGAACGTGCGGCTGCTGGCCACCGGCGACTGGCCGCTTTGCATGCGCCATTGGCGAAAGCGCTCGACGCTTTCACCCAGCAGGCCGGGCGCGCCGTGGTGTTCGAGTGCAGCCAGGTGGGTTTCGGGGAACTCAACGATACGAATCTGCATGGTGATACTCCTGGAAAAGTGGGGGACGACGAATACCGCACTCCAGGCCTGCCAGTTCGGGGCCTTGGCGAACATGCTCGGCGCCATGGCGAAGGCACGCTTGAACGCCCTGGAAAACGCCTCGGGGCTCTCGAAGCCGGCATCGAGTGCCACGTCGAGCACAGCCGTTGCCGGCTCTGCGACCAGCCGGTGCGCTGCACGTCGAAGCCTCATCAACTGCACGTACTGGGAAACCGGAACGCCCACGTAGGCCGAGAACTGCCGATGAAAATGGAACGCCGAGAAGTGGGCGATCCGGCTCAAGGTGTTTACCGACAGGTCAGCGTCGAGGTGGCTGTCGATATGGGCAAGCACGGCTTGGAAACGTTTTGCGTAGGCGTGACGGCTGGGTAGGTCAGTCACCGAGGGGAACCTCCTGGGGTGCGGTGAGCGGTAGCATCTCTTTTGGGGCAGCCAGGGCGCCTAGCCGTGTTTGCTCGAATGTATTCTTAAATCACCAACCCTTCACCCCACTCATGTCCGGCAGCTTGTGCGCGATGCCCTTGTGGCAATCGATGCAGGTGGCTTCGCCGCTGGCCAGCGAGGTCGAGTGCATGGCGGCGGCGCGCTTGCTCTGGCGGGTGAAGTCCATGAACTGGAAGTTGTGGCAGTTGCGGCACTCGCGCGAGTCATTGGCCTTGAGCCGGGCCCATTCGTGTTCGGCCAGCTCGCGGCGGTGGTCGAGGAATTTCTCGCGGGTGTCGATGGTGCCGAACAGCTTGCCCCAGACTTCCTTGGACGCCTGCATCTTGCGCGCGATCTTGTGCGTCCACTCATGGGGCACGTGGCAGTCGGGGCAACTGGCGCGCACACCGGAGCGGTTGGTGTAGTGGATGGTGTCCTGCAGCTCGACGAACACGTTGTCGCGCATCTCGTGGCACGAGGTGCAGAACTTCTCGGTGTTGGTCAGCTCCAGCGCGGTGTTGAAGCCGCCCCAGAAGATGATCCCGGCAATGAACCCGCCCAGCGTCAGAAAGCCCAGGCTGTAGTACACGCTGGGGCGACGCAGGACGCCCCAGTAGTCCTTGAGCAGGGCGAGCAGTGCTTTCATGGCGCCTCCTCAGGGTTTTTTCGCGGCGTTGGCGTCGTTTTGCAGCAGCTGGTCGATGGTCTCGAAGCTGTTGCCCACCAGCGGCTGCACGTCCTTTTGCACCACATGGCACTGGTTGCAGAAGTAGCGCCGTGGCGACACCGCGGCCAGGGCCTGGCCGTCGCGGTCCATGTAGTGGGTGATGCTGATCGCCGTGGCCTGGCTCTTGGCGCTGTTGGCGCGGCTGTGGCAGCTCAGGCACTTGTTGCCGTTGATGTCGATCTGGTAACCGCGGATGGCGTGGGGGATGGTCGGCGGCTGGTCGGGGTAGTTGCGTTCGCGCTTGAGGTCGCGGTTGTCGTCGTTGGCGATGGGCGCGGCGGGCATGCTCTGGGTCAGCGTGCCGCCTGGCCGGCGGCCGTCGGGCCCCGGCGCATCGAGGGGATAGTCGACCTCGGCGGCCAGCGCCAGGCCAAGGGTGGCCAGCAGCAACAGGGGCAGCATTGGAAAAGGCATGGCGGGCCTCCTCAGGCCAGGCTGATCAACTCGATGCGGATCGCGCATTTCTTGTAGTCGGTCTGCTTGGAGATCGGGTCGGTGGCATCGAGGGTGACTTTGTTGATCAGCTTGTTGGCGTCGAAAAACGGCACGAACACCAGGCCCCGCGGCGGCTTGTTGCGCCCCCGGGTTTCGATGCGCGCACGGATTTCACCGCGCCGGCTGACCAGCTTCACTTCACTGCCACGGCGCGCCTGCAGCGCCTTGGCATCCTCGGGGTGCATGTACACCAGGGCGTCGGGCACGGCCTTGTACAGCTCTTCGACGCGCTGGGTCATGCTGCCGGTGTGCCAGTGCTCCAGTACCCGGCCAGTGCTCAGCCAGAATGGGTATTCGGCATCCGGGGCTTCGGCGGGCGGCTCGTAGGGCAGGGCGAAGATGATCGCCTTCTTGTCGGGGTAGCCGTAGAACTGCACCTCGCTGCCTTTTTCCACATAGGGGTCGAGCCCTTCGCGGTAGCGCCAGCGGGTTTCCTTGCCGTCGACCACCGGCCAGCGCAGGCCGCGCTCCTGGTGGTACAGGTCGAAATCGGCGAGGTCGTGGCCGTGGCCGCGGCCAAAGCGGGCGTATTCCTCGAACAGGCCCTTCTGCACGTAGTAGCCAAAGGCCTGGGCTTCGTCATTCTTGTAACCGGCTTGCATCTGCTCGACGGGGAACTGGTCGACCTGGCCGTTTCTGAACAACACCTCGTACAGCGTCTTGCCCTGATACTCGGGCGCCTTGGCCAACAGCTCGGCAGGCCAGACTTCGTCGGTGGTGAAGCGTTTGGAGAATTCCAGCAACTGCCACAAGTCCGACTTGGCATCCCCCGGTGCAGTCACCAGCTGATGCCAGAACTGGGTGCGGCGCTCGGCATTGCCGTAGGCGCCTTCCTTTTCCACCCACATGGCGCTTGGCAGGATGAGGTCGGCGGCCTGGGCGGAAACGGTGGGGTACACATCGGAAACGATCACGAAGTTCTCGGGCCGGCGCCAGCCCGGCAGCACCTCCTGCATGACGTTGGGGCCGGCGTGCATGTTGTTGCTGGCCTGGGTCCAGTACACGTTGAGCACGCCGTCCTTGAGCATGCGGCTCTGCTGCACGGCATGGAAGCCGACTTTCTCCTGAATGGTGCCGGCCGGCAGCTTCCAGATCTGCTCGGCGGTGGCCCGATGCTTGGGGTTGGTGACCACCAGGTCGGCCGGCAGGCGGTGCGAGAAGGTCCCGACTTCACGGGCGGTCCCGCAGGCCGAAGGTTGCCCGGTCAGCGAGAACGGGCTGTTGCCGGGCTGGCTGATCTTGCCGGTGAGCAGGTGGATGTTGTAGATCAGGTTGTTGGCCCACACCCCACGGGTGTGCTGGTTGAAACCCATGGTCCAGAACGACACGACCTTGCGCTTGGGGTCGGCATACAGCTCGGCCAGGGCCTTGAGCCGCTCGGCCGGCACCCCGGATTCCCTGGCGGTGCGCTCCAGGGTGTAGGGTTTGACGAACGCTGCGAACTGCTCGAAGGAGATATCGCTCCAGGTGTTGGCCTTGTCGGCATTCTTGGCGCGGGTTTCCAGGGGGTTGTCGGGGCGCAGGCCGTAGCCGATGTCGTCGGCGCCCTGGGCGAAGCGGGTGTGCCTGGTGACGAAATCCTGGTTGACCGCGCCGCTTTCGATGATGTGGTTGGCGATGTAGTTGAGGATCAGAAGGTCGGTCTGCGGCTTGAACACCATGGGGATGTCGGCCAGCTCGAAGCTGCGGTGCTCGAAGGTCGACAGCACCGCCACCTTGACCAGGGGCTGGCTCAGGCGCCGGTCGGTGACCCGGGTCCAGAGGATCGGGTGCATTTCGGCCATGTTCGAGCCCCAGAGCACGAAGGCATCGGTGGCTTCGATGTCGTCGTAGCAGCCCATCGGCTCGTCGGCGCCGAAGGGGCGCATGAAGCCCATCACCGCCGATGCCATGCAGTGGCGGGCGTTGGGGTCGATGTTGTTGCTGCGAAAGCCGGCCTTCATCAGTTTGTTGGCGGCGTAGCCTTCCCACACCGTCCATTGCCCCGAGCCGAACATGCCGATGGCCTCGGGGCCTTTGCTTTTCAAGGCTTGCTTGTACTTCTGCGCCATGATGTCGAAGGCCTGGTCCCAGCTGATCGGCTGGAATTCGCCCTGCTTGTCGTACTGGCCGTTGCGCATGCGCAGCAGCGGCTGGGTCAGGCGGTCGACGCCGTACATGATCTTGGACAGGAAGTAGCCCTTGACGCAGTTGAGGCCGCGGTTGACCTCGGCCTTGATGTCGCCGTGGGTGGCGACCACGCGGTTGTCGCGGGTGGCCACCATCACGCTGCACCCGGTGCCGCAGAAGCGGCAGGGCGCCTTGTTCCAGTCCAGGGTGACCAGGTCGGCGTCGGTCACCAGGTTGCTGGCGCTGCTGAAGACCGGCAGGCCGGCGGCGGTCGCGGCGATGGCGGCGGCGTGCAGCTTGGCGAATTGTCGGCGAGTCAGGCTCATTCCAGGCCTCCTGCGGGGTCGAGCAGTTCGTGGTAGACCAGCGCGGCATTGAGTACACCGGGCATGCTGCCGATCTGTTCGATGCAGCGAAGAATCTGGCTTTCGTGCGCGGCCTCGAGCACCACCACCAGCTTGCCCAGGGGGCTTTCCTGGTGCAGCTCCAGGCCTGGCAGCAGGCGCAGGTTGGCCTTGACCGCGGCAAACAGCTCGGGGCGGGCGTGCACCAGCAGGCTGGCGATGTGCACGGGTTCATCCATGGGCTTGGCCATCAGTTGGGCGGCCCGGGTGGGCCGAGCAGCAGTTGCGAGAACCACACGATGAACCCGTAGCCGCCGACGATGACCACCGACAGCAAGGGGAAGAGGCAGGCGACAAGGAACAGGAACAGGCGGGTTTCCTTGCCGCGCTGGCTTTTTTGCGCAGGGTCAGGTGGCATGGATCAGCCTCCAGGCAGGATGCCTGAAGACTAGATCACACAGTTGGCGGGTGTTCTCGCGACGACCAGTGGTTAACTGGACTTCAGCCCGCCAGGGCCTTGAGGAGTTGCTCGTTGAAGGCCGGAATGTCGTCTGGCTGGCGGCTGGTGATCAGGTTGCCATCCACCACCACCTTCTCATCCACCCAGTTGCCACCGGCGTTGCGGATATCGTCCTGCAGGGTCTTGTAGCTGGTCATGCGCTTGCCCTTGGCCAGGCCGCTCGACACCAGCAACCATGCGCCGTGGCAGATGACTGCCAGCGGCTTACCGGCCGCATCGTGGGATTTCACCAATTGCTGCGCCCCGGGGATCAGGCGAATGGTGTCGGAATTCTGTACGCCGCCGGGCAGCACGAGGGCGTCATAGAGGTCGCGCTGGGCGTCGTCGAAGGTTGCGTCCACGGCGAACGCGTCGGCGGGCTTGTCGTGATGCCAGCCGCGTACCGAGCCTGCCTTGTCACTGAGGATATCGACCACGGCGCCGCTCTGCTTCAAAGCGTCACGGGGGCCGGTGAGCTCGACCTGTTCGAAGCCGTCGGTAACCAGAATGGCCACGCGCTTGCCGTTCAGTTGTGCACTCATGGGGGTGTCTCCTTTTCGATGGGCCTGCAATAGGGGGCCGGCGACAAGGCGGCAAAGTTCCTGCGCGGTGCGTGAGCGGTTGCCTTGCGCGAATGCCCGGGGCGTGCAAAATGGCAGCGCTTTTCACGGAGTACTGCCATTTTGGAACTAAGACAGCTGCGCTATTTCGTAAAGATCATCGAGCATGGCAGCCTGGGCCGGGCGGCCCTGGAGCTGGACGTGGGTGTGTCGGCGCTGAGCCAGCAGATCGGCAAGCTGGAAAGCGAGCTGTGCACCCGGCTGCTCAACCGCAGCAGCAGTGGCGTCACCCCGACCAGTGCCGGCGCAGCCTTTCTCCACCATGCGCAATTGACCCTGCGCCAGGCAGAAAACGCCGTGCTCGCCGCCCATCGCGGGCGCATGAGCGGCTATGTCAGCGTCGGCCTGCCGCCTACCACGGCAACGGTGCTGGCCCTGCCCCTGATCAGCGCGATGCGCACGCGCTACCCGGACATCCAGCTGCATATCGTGGAAATGCTCTCGGGCCACCTGGCCGTGCAGCTCAACGCGCGGCAGATCGACCTGGCCATCCTGTTCCAGCTCGAGGGCGGCAAGCGCTGGAGCGTGACGCCGCTGCTGGACGAGAAACTGTTCATGATCGCCTCCCCGCAGTTAGCCGACGCACCCCGTGCAGAACGGGTGCAGTTGGCTGACCTGGGCGGCCTGGCGCTGGTGATGCCAAGCGCCCAGCATGGGTTGCGCTCGGCCTTGACCAGCGCCTTCGAAAGGGAAGGGCTGGTGCCGAACATCATCATGGAGGTCGATGGCCTGGCAGTGCTGATGAACGCGGTGCGCGCAGGCCATGCCGCGACCATTCAACCCGGCGCTGCCGCCGCGCTCAAAGGCGAGCCGGGGCTGTTGGTCGCCGAGATCACCGACGCCCATGTGGGGCGGCGCAATCTGCTGGCGACCCTGGCAGAAGACGAACTCTCGCCTGCGGCGCTGGCCACCCGCCGGGTCATTACCGAGGTGGCACGGCAGCTGGTCGAAGATCATCGATGGCCCGGTGCCGCCTGGCTTCAAGAGGTTGCCGAGTAACGCCTCTGGCCCTGCAGGTGTTTACTGAAACTAAACACCCCATGGCGAAAGCGGCCTTTCGGCAAACCGCCTGCTCCCCTAATTTGCTCCCCACTCGCAAGGTTGTTCGGTTTCCTTGTGAACTGAGGAGCGATGATGATCGATGTTCTAGTAATCGGCGGTGGCAACGCGGCGCTCTGCGCGGCGCTGATGGCCCGCGAGGCGGGGGCCAGCGTGCTGCTGCTGGAGGGCGCCCCGAAAGCCTGGCGCGGTGGTAACTCGCAGCACACGCGCAACCTGCGCTGCATGCACGATGCCCCGCAGGATGTGCTGGTCGAGGCCTACCCCGAAGAGGAGTACTGGCAGGACCTGCTGAAGGTCACCGGCGGCCTGACCAACGAAAAGCTCGCCCGCATTGCCATTCGCGCATCGTCCAGCTGCCGTGGCTGGATGCGCGCCCATGGCGTGCACTTTCAGCCACCGCTGTCCGGTGCGTTGCACGTGGCGCGTACCAATGCGTTCTTCATGGGCGGTGGCAAGGCCCTGGTCAATGCCTATTTTCGCAGCGCCGAGCGCCTGGGCGTGCAGGTGCGCTACAACGCGCAGGTGACCGACATCGAGTTGCACGATGGCCAGTTCGTCGCCGCGCACCTTGGCGAGCGGGAAGTGGACGGCCAGCGCCTTCCCGCCGAACGCATCCAGGCCAAGGCCTGCGTGCTGGCGGCGGGGGGCTTCGAGTCCAACCGGGAATGGCTGCGCGAGGCCTGGGGCCAGAATGAGCGCGGCGAGTGGCCGTCGGATAACTTCCTGATCCGTGGCACCCGCTTCAACACCGGCGTGCTGCTCAAGCGCATGGGCGAGCTGGGCGCCGACGTGATCGGCGACCCGACCCAGGCGCACATGGTCGCCATCGATGCGCGCGCGCCGTTGTACGACGGCGGCATCTGCACGCGCATCGACTGCGTGTCCCTGGGGGTGGTGGTCAACCGTGACGGCCAGCGTTTCTATGACGAAGGCGAGGACTTCTGGCCCAAGCGCTATGCCATCTGGGGCCGCCTGGTGGCCGGCCAGCCGGGCCAGCAGGCCTATTCGATCATCGACCAGCAGGCCATCGGGCGCTTCATGCCCCCGGTTTTCCCCGGCACCCGCGCCATGACCCTGGCGGAGCTTGCGCGGCAACTGAAGCTGCCGCAAGCGCCCTTCCTCAAGACCATCGATGACTACAACAAGGCCTGCCAGCCCGGCACCTTCGACCACACCGCGCTCGACGACTGCCACACCCAGGGCTTGACACCGGCCAAGACCCACTGGGCGCGCCCGCTGCACAAGCCGCCGTTCTACGCCTACCCGCTCAGGCCCGGCGTCACCTTCACCTACCTGGGCCTGGCCACCGACGAGACCGCTGCCGTGCACTTTGGCGGCAAGCCCAGCCGCAACCTGTTCGTGGCCGGGGAAATGATGGCCGGCAACGTCCTGGGCAAGGGCTACACCGCCGGCATCGGCATGGCCATCGGTACGGCCTTCGGCCGCATCGCCGGGGTCCAGGCCGCTGCCAGCGCAGGCCATGCGATGAACACTTTGGAGCTGCGCCATGCAACTGTTTGACCCCACCGCCTCGAGCAACCTCATTGCTGTGCTGAACGTGCACGAGGAACAAGTGCAACGGCAGATGAGCATCTGCAACGCCTGCCGTTACTGCGAAGGCTTCTGCGCCGTGTTCCCGGCCATGACCCGCCGGCTGGAGTTCGGCCAGGCCGACATCCACTACCTGGCGAACCTGTGCCACAACTGCGGCGCCTGCCTGCATGCCTGCCAGTACGCCGCGCCCCACGAGTTCGCGGTGAACGTGCCCCAGGCCATGGCCAAGGTGCGCCTGGACACCTACGCCGAATACGCCTGGCCCCAGGCATTGGGCAAGTTGTACCAGCGCAACGGGCTGACCCTGGCGCTGGCCTCGGGTTTCGGGCTGGCCCTGTTCCTGTGCCTGACCTTGCTGGTGATGGGCAACCTGCTGCGCGCCGTGCCGGGCGGGAATTTCTACGGCATCTTCCCGCACAACACCCTGGCCTCGATGTTCGGCGCGGTCTTCGGTTTTGCGGTTCTGGCCTTGACCCTCGGTGTGCGGCGCTTCTGGCGCGCGGTCTCGCCAGCAAGCGCAGCGGTGCCTCTGAAAACCGCCGCCACGCTGGAAGCGACGGGCAGCGTGGCCACCCTCAAGTACCTGGACGGTGGCCATGGCGAAGGCTGCAACAACGCCGACGACCGCTTCACCCTGTGGCGCCGGCGTTTCCACCACCTGACCTTCTATGGATTCCTGCTGTGCTTCGCGGCCACCGGCACCGCAACGCTCTATCACTACCTGCTGGGCCTGGCGGCGCCATATCCGCTGCTGAGCCTGCCGGTGCTGCTGGGCGTCGCTGGCGGCCTGGGCTTGCTGGTCGGCCCGGCCGGGCTGCTGTGGCTGAACCTGCGGCGCGACCCGGCCCATGGCGACGCCCGGCAAAAGCCCATGGACCGCGGTTTCATCGCCTTGCTGCTGCTGGTCAGTGCCAGCGGCCTGGCCCTGCTGGCGTTTCGTGAAACCGCCGCCCTTGGGCTGTTGCTGGCTGTTCACCTGGGCCTGGTCATGGCGTTTTTCCTGACCATGCCCTACAGCAAGTTCGCCCACGGCATCTTCCGCAGCGCCGCGCTGCTCAAGCACGCCATCGAAAAGCGCCAACCCAACCCGATCAATGCGGGCAGCGACTGACCGCTCGAGCACCTGGGTTCTACAACAACAATTAACGAGCACAACGGTAGCCATGATGAACACGACCTCCCAAGGCACAGGCTCCAAGCTGGGCGCCATCCTGCGCGTCACCAGCGGCAACTTTCTCGAACAGTTCGACTTCTTCCTGTTCGGCTTCTATGCCACCTACATCTCGCAGACGTTCTTCCCGGCCAGCAGCGAATTCGCCTCATTGATGATGACCTTCGCGGTATTCGGCTCGGGGTTCTTGATGCGCCCACTGGGCGCCATCGTGCTCGGTGCCTATATCGACAAGGTGGGGCGGCGCAAGGGCCTGATCGTGACCTTGTCGATCATGGCCGCCGGCACGGTGCTGATCGCCCTGGTGCCTGGCTACGCCAGCATCGGTTTGTTCGCCCCCTTGCTGGTGCTGCTCGGCCGGCTGCTGCAGGGCTTTTCGGCCGGGGCGGAAATGGGCGGGGTGTCGGTGTACCTCTCGGAAATCGCCACCCCGGGCCGCACCGGCTTCTACACCGCCTGGCAGTCGGCCAGCCAGCAGGTCGCCATCGTCGTGGCGGCGGCGCTGGGCTATGCCCTCAATGCCCACATGGCGGCGGGCGAAGTGGCCGCATGGGGCTGGCGCATCCCGTTTTTGATCGGCTGCGTGATCATCCCGTTCATCTTCATCATTCGCCGTTCGCTGCAGGAAACCGAAGCGTTCAAGGCACGCAACCACCACCCCAGCGCCGCCGAAGTGTTCCGCTCGATGCGCGACAACTGGCGCACGGTCCTGGCTGGCGGCCTGCTGGCGTCGATGACCACCACCACCTTCTACCTGATCACCGTGTACACCCCCACCTTCGGCAAGTCGGTGCTGCAACTGAGCACCACCGACAGCCTGGTGGTCACCTTGCTGGTGGGTGTCAGCAACTTCATCTGGCTGCCCCTGGGCGGTGCGCTGTCCGACCGCATCGGCCGTCGCCCGCAGTTGCTGGCGATCACCGTGCTGTGCATCCTCAGCGCCTATCCCGCCATGCACTGGCTGGCCCAGGCGCCGAGCTTCGAGCGCCTGCTGGCGGTGCTGTTGTACTTTTCGATGTTCTTCGGCCTGTACAACGGCGCCATGGTCGCGGCGCTGACCGAAGTGATGCCGCAAAACGTGCGGGTGGTCGGCTTCTCCCTGGCCTTCAGCCTGGCCACGGCCCTGTTCGGCGGCTTCACGCCTGCGGTGTCGACGCTGCTGGTGCAGGCAACCGGTGACAAGGCTTCGCCGGCCTACTGGCTGATGTTCGCCGCGGTGTGTGGGTTGGGTGCGACGGTTGCGCTTTATGGGCGGCAGCGGCGTGTAAATGGCGGCCTTGGCCAGGTGACGTCATAAGCGGCTTGTGGGAGCGGGCAGTGCGGTGCATGGCACAGGCTTTGCCGGTGTTCGCGGGGCAAGCCCGCTCCTACAGGGGTTAGCTGGCGTTCATCGGCGGTGCAGCCGTTCGCCGTGTGGGCCGCAGTCGACCTGCAGGTGCTGCGCCACCCAGGCTAGGTTGATGGCTTCCTGCGCAGCCAGGGCACTCTCGAGTGCGGCTCGGGACGAGTCGCGCCGCCCGTGCGAATGACGGCGCAGCTTGCTGATCCAGCGTTTCATGGCCTTCTCCTGGTCTCAGAACAGCTTGAGGAAGTTGATGTAGAGCCGCGGCGCCTTGCCGTTGTCGTCGTCCAGCTCCTGGGCAGAGACAGCGCGGGTGAGCGGGAAGGCGATCTCGGGCGAAACGAAGGTGTCCTTGAATACCTGCAGGTGAACCCCGAGCCCTGTCGAGGCCAGGCTTTGCTGGCTGACCCAGGCCGGGTCTTCGCTCCACACCTTGCCGGCGTCCCAGAACGCGTAGTATTGGCTCGGTACTTCGTGGCCACCCAGCGCATGCAGGCGGTTGTACTGCAGCTCGGCCTTGACCGCGACGCCGCTGTCGCCGGTGATTTCCGAGGGGTCGTAGCCGCGCCCGAACTCACTGCCACCGACACCGAACTGCTCCGGCGCCAGCAATGGTTGGCCGAACGAGGTCTGGGCGGTAGCGGCCAGGTACAGGTTCAGGCCATTGATGACGCCGCCCAGGTCCTGCAGGCGCTGGGCGTCGACCTGCAGCTTGCTGAAGCCGGTACGGCCACCTTCGCGTGACGGGTTGTACCGGCTGTCGTTGCTGGCGCCCATGACCGACAGCCCCTTGCTGTACTCGGCCTTGAGCAGGTTCTTGCCGCCGTGGCCGTCGACGAAGTCGTAGCTGGCGCCCAGGCGCAGGGCGCGGATGCGGTCTTCGCTGGAAGGCGGCAGGTCGGGCTCGTGCAGGTATTCGGAGCGGCCGTTGAAGTAGGTGAAGGCCGCCGAGGTCTTGAAGGTTTCATCGCGCTGGCGCACCCAGGGGCGGGTGATGCGCACCGCCAGGGTGTCACCGGAGCTGTTGGCATCGAGGAACGAATAGGTGTCGGCGTGGCCATCGTTGTGCTGGGCCAGCACGCTGAGCACATCGCCCTGGCTGCCGACCGGCAACTCGTACTGGCCTTCGAAGAAGGTCATCTTGTTGCCTTCGATGGACTTGCCTGCGCGGATGCCCAGGTGGTCGCCACGCCCGCTCAAGTCGTTGATGCCAAAGCCGCCGTACATCTGCCATGGCCCGAAGTAGCGGCTGTCACGGTTGTCGAAGCCGACGAAGCCTTCGTACTTGCGCAGGCTGTTCTCCACCGCCAGGTCAGTGCCGGCTTGCACCGGCGAGGCCTGGAGCACGGCGCGGCTGTCGTTGCCGGAGAGGTCGTTCATCAGCAGCAGGTTGCGCTCCAGGTTGGCGCTGGTGGGCGGTTGCTGCTGGCGGATGTTGTCGGCATAGCGCTCCAGGGCCTGATTGGCGGGGCCGCTGAAGGTGACCTGGTTGACCTTGCCTTCGAACACCTGCAACGTCAGCCGGCCGCCCTGCAGGCGCTGTTCAGGCACGTAGGCCTTGGCCAGCAGGAAGCCGGCCTGGCGGTAGCGCTGGGTGATGGCATCGGCTACCGCGTAGATCTCGGCGAGGTTCACCTCATGCCCGCGCAGGCGCGCCAGCAACGGCTCGAAGGTCGCTGCCGGGTAGCTGGCAACGCCAAGCAGGGTCACCTCGGTCACCTTGAAGCGTGACTGGTTGGCGGGCAGCGCGGTCATTTCTGCGGGGGGCGCCACGTCCTGCGGTACCACCTCGGTCTGCGGCAGTTCCAGGGTGCCCGGCATCTGCGTTGGCGAACTGCGGCTGCCACTGCGGTCGGGCACTTCGACCCGGCCGGGGTTGAGCTGGCCCAGCGGCGCGGCCGGGGCCTGGGCAGAGAGCACCAGCAAGGCGCAGCACACGGCGGCGGCAATGCGGTTGAGGGTCAGGTTCATGATCATCTACCTCCTTTTTCCGGCGCCTTCAGGTCCCGCGGCATGACGTTGCGGTTCCAGTCGGGAACGATGAAGCGGCCGTCCTTGAAATGGCTGTTGGCGTAGCTCAGTACGTCGTGGATGTCCGGCACGCTGCTGACCGTGCCGTCGCCATAGGCGCGCGGCTTGCAGATCAGTTGCACGGTGTAGGTACGGGCCACGGCGGGCGAGACGGTGTAGTTGGCCGAGACCGCCGAAGGCGATTCCAGCGCGGTGCAGCGGGTGTTGCCCGGTGATTGGGCGGTCATCGGCAGGGCATTTGCCGGCACCCCGGGCTGTGCGGGCGGGGCCGGTAGTGGCGGATCGCCGGCCGCTGCTTCGGGCTGCGGGGGCTGTGGGGGCTGTTGCGGCGCCGGCGGATCGTCGGCCGGTATCTGCGGCTCGGGGGGCAGCGGTGCCAGCGGGCCGTCGATGGTCAGCACGCCGTCGTGGAAGGTCACGGTGTAGTTATTGCCCGCCTGGAACGTGCTGCCCTGGCCGATGGCGTAGGCGCCCACCTCTTCACCGGGGGCGCGTTGCAGTGAACCTTGCACGATGCTGGCGTTGTCGCCGTTTTTCAGGCCGCCGAGCTGATAGGTCAGCGCCGGGTCGGCCGTGCCGAGGGCCTTGGCCTTGTCATCGGCGCGCACCTGGAGGGGGGCAGGGGTGATCGTCAGCTCGCCGTCCTTGAACACCATGCTGTAGTTGCCGCTGCTGAGCACCAGGTTGCCCTGGCCGATGCCGTAGCGGCCGGTGTTTTCGCCCACCTGGCGTTGCAGCGCGCCTTGCAGCAGGTCGCTGGCGGCCTGGCCCAGCTTGGCGCCGGTAACCTCATGCTCCAGCGCCGGGTCCTGGTCGCCATAGACCTTGTGCTTGTCCTTGGCGGTGACGGTCAGCTGGGCCGGGGTCACGGTCAGCGTGCCCTTGTCGCTGTGCAGCGTGTAGCGCTGGGTGGCAAAGGCATCACCGCTGATGCCGCCGTCGATGCTGTACTGGCCGACATCGGAGCTCTGGGTGGCCGAGGTCGAAGGCGCTGCCAGGGTAACGCCGCTGCGGCCCAGTTGGGCATCCACATACTGGTCGATACCGCGCACCTGCTCGGTGGTGGCGCCGTTGCTGTCCACCCGCTGGCCCAGCGCCGGGTTCTGCTCGCCATATTCGCGGCTGACATCGACGGGGGTGGCGGTTATCCGCGCCTGGTGGCTGGTCAGGCTGACATTGCTGTCGGTCTTGTCCTGGGTCGAGAGAAACTGCACTCGCGCGGTTTCCAGCAGGCTCCTCTGGCTGATCGGCTTGCCATCGCTGGTCGTCATCCAGGGGCGGTCATCGGCCAGCCAGCCGATCTGGGCAAGCAGCGCATCGGTCTGGCCTTGCAGCTTGAAGACCAGTTGCTCGGAGGTATCGGTGGCGGGTTTGTATTGCAGTTCGTGCTGGTTGGCCGGGCCCGGCAGGTATTCGCCGTCCACCCCCCAGTACCCGGTGCCGGTCAGCACCCCGACGGCCAGCGTGCCGTTGACCGGGCTGAGCGAGAAGCCCACGGGCACCCCCACGTGTTCGCCATTGCGCGTGACGATCGGGGCATTGACGTCATCGGGGTTGGGCTTGAACTGCCATAGCGCACCGTCGGCGTCACGGAAGCTGATGCCGTAGAGCAGGTAGTCGGAGCTGTCCAGGTAGCGCAGCACGTCGGCCTGGGGGATCTCGTTGCCGTTCTCGTCGCGCAGGTTCACCGCCTCGAAGACGACGTAGTCGAAGGTCTGGCCATTGCCGGGCGCGAGGTTTACCTGGCGGTCTACCTCGCCGTTGGCCATGACCAGCTGGGTGCCCACCGCCGTCAGTGCGTAGGCCTTGACCCCGCTGAGCGTCTCGCCGGTGAGGGGGGCGGTGACGGCCTGGCGGGTATCCGGGCCGGTGCCGGTGGCGTTGGTCTGGCTGAAGGTGAAGATGCCGTTGCTGGCCTTGCCGGCCAGTACGCCGGCATGATTCAGGCCGCTGTCCATGCGCACGCTGGCGCCTTCCAGCGCCGCGTGGCCGGCAATCAGCGCGGTGTTGTCGTGCTGGAAGATCGACGCGGTGTCGGTGGTCCTGAGCCAGGCGATGCCCGAGCCGACGTCGATGATCGCCCGCCTGGCATAGGCGCCTGCGCCGGTCGTGCCGGCAGGGGCGTCGTCGATCAGGCGGATGTCGCCGGTGGCGCTGATGTACAGGTTGCCGTCCTTGAGCAGGATCGGCGCGCGGATGTTCACCGCACCGTTGGCGTGGCTCTTGTCGGCCCCTTCGTAGGTGCTGATCAGGCCGGGGTTGCCGCTGGCGATCAGCGCCAGGGTAGCGGGCGCGCGGCGCCCGTCGTTGTCGACGCTGGCCAGGTTGGTGGCGATGATCGGGGCATTGACGTTGATGGTGTCGGTGGCCTGGACCACCACGTTGCCAAGCGCCAGGTTGCTGACGATGCTGCTGGCGGCCACGGAACCGGCGTTGCCGGTATCGTCGATGTTGACGGTTTCAGGGTCCAGCAACCAGGTGCCGTTGGCCTTGGCGCCACGGGTGTCGACCTTGGCCTGGGCGCTGACCGTCAACTGCTTGCCGGAGGTTTCCACCACGCCGCCGCGGGTACTGCCGGTGGCCGAGGCAGTGCCGGCGAAGTGCGTGGCCTGATCGCCGATGACCACCACCTTGCCGCCCTGGCCCTGGCTCCCCGAGGCGTCGAGCCTGGCGCTGGAAGCGATGTTGACGTCATTGCCTTGTACCCTGATCGAGCCGCCGTTGCTGCCGGTTGCGCTGAGGGTGCCATCGACATGGGTGCGGGCCGCGTTGCCCAGCACGATGGTGCCGCCGTCGTCGCTGACCGCATCGGCGCTGACCTTGCCGCCCAGGTTGATCACCGAGTCCAGGTGCCTGGCGGCCTGGGCGGCGCTGATGGCGACGATGCCATTGCCCACGTCGATTTCACCGCTGTTGTGCACGCCGCCGGTGACGTCGGCGTTGACGCTGTCACGCTCACCCGCAGCGCCGCCGATCGCGATGTTCAGCAGGCCATCGCCATGGAAATCGAGGGTGGCCTGCGGGCCACTGGCCAGCTGCACGCGGCCCTTGCGCGCCTGGATCACGCCGGCATTGACCACTTGCGCGCCAAGCAGCGCGACCATGCCGTTGTCGTGCACGGTGATGCGGCCGTGATTGGCCACCTGGCCGCTCAACTGGATATCCAGCTTGCCGGTGGCGGCAAACTGGCGGGCCTGTTCGTCAGTGAGGAAACCGGCGCTGGCGACCAGGGCGCTGGAGGCGATGTGCGCATTGGGGCCGACCCAGACCCCGGCAGGGTTGACCAAGATCAGCTGGCCGTTGGAGGTGACGGCGCCGTAGACCTTCGACGGATCGCCGCCCAGCACGCGGTTGAGGGTGACGGACTTGCCATTGGGCTGGTTGAAGGTGACCTGGTTGTTGGGGCCGACATTGAAGCTGTGCCAGTCGATCGCGGTGCGCTCGCTGGCGGTGTCGATCTGCATCGCCTGGCCATCGTGGCGAATGTTCGCCTGGCCGCCGATGACCTGGCCGCCCTGGGGCAGGTCGGCTGCCACGGCGCTCGCCTGCGGGCTGCCGATGCCGGCGAGCGCCAGGGCGATCGAGATGCAGAGAACGGTCAAGGCAGGGCGGGGCTGCCCTGCCACTGGCTCGCAATGCTTGTCCATGGTGTTTCTCCCGAATGTTTCAACTGGGAGAAATCATCGATCCGGCATCACGGCGCGGTAATGGTGGGTTCGTGCAAACGCCTGTAGTGCGCGCCTGATTTAGCGTGCCCGGGCGGCGGTTGGCAGGCGCAGTTGCAAGGTCGCCTGGAAGCTCGTGTGGTCATCGCGCGTGACCTTCAGGTCGCCCTGGAACAACGCGCAGAGCTTGCTGGCCAGGGCCAGGTGAATGATCGGCGCCGCACTGAAGGGGGTGGGCGCGACCGCTGCCTGCAGCTGCAGGGTCCAGTCCAGTTGCCCCGGGTCACCTTCGAAGGCATGGGCCTCGATCGTCAGCGTGCGTGCCCGCTGGGCCTGCAGGTGCAGCAGCAGCGACTGCAGCAAGCCGGCGTAGCGGGTGGCATCTACCCAGGCGTGGGCAGCATTGGCCGCCGGGGTGAAAAGCACTTCGAAGGTGACCGGGCTGTCCTGCAAGGCAAGCGCGGTGAGCGCATTGAGGTCTTCGGTGCCGGGTTGCAGGCTGACCTCGCCCAGCTCCAGGCGCACGGCCTCGCAGACCTGGGCCACGCTGGCCGCCACCTGTTCCAGCACGGCGAGCAGCGCGTGGCGGTCGACTTCGCCGGGGCGCTCGAGCAGTTGCCTGGCCTGTTCCAGGCAAGTGCCGACCTGCTGGCCGTGCTGCAGCAGGTAGCGGCCGCGGCGGCTGCGCAGGAAGGTGAGCCTGGCCAGTTGTTCACGCAGCGTCTCGATCTGGCGTTGTTCTTCGCCGATATCCACCGATGTGCTGAGCATGCCGAGCAATTCACCGTCGGCCCCCAGCACGGGGTGGCCGCTGGTCTTGAAGATGCGCCGCTCGCCATGCAGTTGCACGGCCACCACCAGCATGTAGGGGATGCGCTGCTCCACGGCGGCGTGGAAGGTCTTGTAGGCGTAGTCCAGGTGTTCGAGGTCGATGATCCCGACGTCGCGCAGGCGCGTGTCGATGACCTGGTCCATCGACAGGCCGATCAGGTCGAGGAAGGCCTGGTTGGCGACCAGGATCCTGCCGTCCGGGGCGCGCAGCGAGACGGGAAACGGCACTTTGTCGAGCAGCGTGTTGAATTGCCCGGCGCCCGCTGCGGGGGTATTCGCATTGGCGTCGAGAAAGCCGCGCCGGCTGGCCACCTGCAGCAGGTCGACCAGCGAATGGGTGCCGGTCTTTTCCAGCAAGCGTGACTTGTAGGTGCTGACGGTACGGTCGCTGATCGCCAGTTCATCGGCAATCTGCTTCACCCGGTAGCCTTCGGCGAGGTAGTGCAGCACGGTGATCTCGCGGGCGGTGAGCTGCTCGCCAGGCGCCGCATCCTGAGTGGCGGGGTGGCCGTGCAAGGCGCGGGCCTGGAACCAGGTCTTGCCGGCGAGCACTTTTTTCACGGCGTCCATGAAGGTGTCCAGGCTGTCGTCCCTGGCGATGAAGCCTGAGGCGCCGGCTTCGATGCACAGCGGTTCGTAGACTTCGCCGGGAAAGGCGGTGAACACCAGCAGGGGCGTGGTGGGCAGGCGTGCGTGCAGGCGCTTGATCAGGTCGAGGCCGCCGAGCTTGGGGATGTCCAGGTCCAGAACGATGAGGCCGGCGGGCTGGCGGGCCGCCAGGTCGAGCGCGTCGAGGCCGTTGTGGGCCACGCCTTGCACGCTGTGGCCGGCGTTTTCCAGGGCGCTCTTGAGGCCCAGGGCGCTCAGCGGCGATCGGTCGATGATCAGAGCAGTGGCCATAGCGTGCGCGCCAGAAAGGGGTCCGCTACACAGCGTAGTCAATCGGGCCAGCAACACCCGCGCCTCACTGCTAGCGCTGCAGGTTATCGCGCACGCCATCTGCCGACGGCTCTGCCACTGGCCGCGGGCAGGGCTCGCAGGCGCTGCCCATGGCACGGTACTCCTTGCGCAGTTTGCGGATGTCCTTGTTGTCCAGGGCTTCCAGGTCCAGCACCGAGCGCTCTGCCGATTTCGTGGCGCGGATCAGCTCGTCCAGCTTCACATGAATGATGTCGTTGTCCCTGTTCTGTGTGTTCTGGATCAAGAAGACCATCAGGAAGGTGATGATGGTCGTGGAGGTGTTGATGATCAGCTGCCAGGTATCGTTGTAGTGGAACCACGGGCCGGAAGCTGCCCACATGGCGATCAGGATGACGGCAATCAGAAACGTACTGGGCTTGCCGGCATTGTTGGCAAGCCATTGGCAGAACTGGGCAAATTTCATGGTCAATCTCCAACTCGGTCTGAGATTCTGACCACGACGGAGCGTTGAAATTTTTTTTTACATTTACCCCGCCGATGGAAATCCTGCCCAGCCAGCAATTTGGCCTGAACTTAGCAGCCCGGCCTGGCATCACTGTAGGGAATGGCGGCGTGCAGGCCAGATCCGCAGGTCAGGCACCGCCCAACGACTTCCTGGAGTGTCCGAGTGCCTCGCATCATCACGCCCGCCACACCTGAACATGAGATCGAGCAGAAAAGTGCGCGGATGTTCGGCACGCCCAAGGAGCGCCTGGATTTCTACCGGCGCGAAATCCAGTACGAAACCACGATCCTGGCCAATCGCACCGACGCCTACCTGGCCGCCCAGTCGTTCCTGGTCATTGCCTTCGTGGCATCGATGAACAACCTCAACCCCAGCTGGGGCGAGATGTTCACCTTGTTCATGCCGGTGTTTCTGGCATCGCTCGGCGTGCTCAGTTCATTGAATGCCTGGCCGGGCATCCGCGCCGCCTACCGGATCATCGAGCACTGGCAGCTCAAACAGAGCCACCTGCTGCGCAGCGAGCCGATGATGGGCCTGGCGTATGACGAATCGCCGCTGTTCTGCGAGGCTGAGACTTCACGGGAAGGGCACCGCAAATCGCTACTGTTCTCGCTGCGCACGCCTTGGATCTTTCTCGGCTTCTGGATCTTGCTGGGGATTTACGCGGTTTATATCCAGTTGGCGTGATCGCGGGCCTGTCACAGGCTGTCGGGGTCGCCGAAGAACATCTGGATGCGCGAGCGCAGCCAGCGCTCCGCCGGGTCATTGTCCTGGGCGCCGCGCCAGGCCATGTGCAGCTCGAAGCTGCGCACCTCGATTGGCAGGTCTTCGGCGCGCAGGCCGCCGGCGGCGGTCAGCGCATCGGCGGTGTAGTCCGGCACCGTGGCGACGATATCGGTGCCGGCCAGCAGGCTGCCCAGGCCGTTGAACTGCGGCACCGCCAGCACCACATGGCGCTTGCGGCCGATTTCTTCCAGCGCTTCGTCGATGAACCCGGACAGGTCGCCGGCGAACGACACCAGCGCATGGGGGCGGGCGCAGAAGTCGTCCAGAGTGATGCTGCCGGGCACGCTGTCCGCGCGCAGCAGCTTGGGCATGCTGCGGCGCAGCACCTTGCGCTTGGCGTTGGCCGGCAGATCGCTGGTGTAGCTCACGCCCACCGAGATTTCGCCCGAGGCCAGCAAGGTCGGCATCAACAGGTAGTTGACCCGGCGCACCACCAGGACGATGCCGGGCGCCTCGGCGCGAATGCGCTTGAGCAGTTGCGGCAGCAGGGCGAATTCGGCGTCGTCCGACAGGCCGATGCGAAACACCGCGTTGCTGGTGGCCGGGTCGAACTCGGCGGCGCGGCTGACCGCGGTGGAGATCGAGTCCAGCGCCGGCGACAGCAGGGCGAAGATCTCGTGGGCGCGCGCCGAAGGCTCCATGCTGCGGCCGGTGCGCACGAACAGCGGGTCGTCGAACAGGTTGCGCAGGCGCGACAGCGCCGCGCTGATCGCCGGCTGGCCGAGGAACAGTTTCTCGGCGGCGCGGGTCACGCTGCGCTCGTGCATCAGGGTTTCGAACACGATCAGCAAGTTGAGGTCTACGCGACGCAGGTCGTTTCGATTCATCGGTGTGCTTCGCCTAAAGTGGGGCAGGGGTGAATCTTAAGGCCAAAGGCTGTTACCCTGCACCGATTTCCGGGGGCCAATGCACAGCAAAGTCAGGTGCCCAATCGATGACAGGCATGTCGACTATTAACGGCCACTGATGGTCTAACGGCTAAAGCCCGGATAAAGTCCGTGGTAATACGAGATTCACAAAGGCGAGGTATGCGATGTCCCGCATGATCCGTTTCCACAAGTTCGGCGCTGCCGATGTGCTCCGTTGCGAGGAGCAGGCCGAACCGTCTCCAGCCGTCGGCGAGGTGCAGATCCGCGTCGAGGCGATCGGCGTGAGCTGGTACGACGTGCTCTGGCGGCAGAACCTGGCACCGACCCAGGCCCGCCTGCCAGCCGGGATCGGCAGTGAGATGGCGGGCGTGGTGACGGCGGTCGGCGAGGGTGTCGACGATATCGCGGTGGGCGATCGGGTGGCCAGCTTCCCGGCCGCCAGCGCCAACGAGCACCCGGTGTATGGCGATGTGATCGTGCTGCCGCGCACGGCCATCACCCGTTACCCCGACGTGCTCACGCCGATCGAGGCCAGCGTGCACTACACGCCGTTGCTCATCGCCTACTTCGCCTACGTCGACCTGGCCCGGGCCAAGGCCGGGCAGACCGCCCTGGTGACCGACGCCAGCCACTGCGCCGGGCCTGCCTTCGTGCAGCTGGGCAAGGCGCTGGGGCTGAAGGTGTTCGCCGCCACCAAGGAGCCCGAGCAGCGTGAATACCTGCTGGGGCTGGGCGCCGACAAGGTGATCGTCACCGAAGAGCAGGACCTGCTGATGCAGGTGGGCAAGTACACCGACGGGCGTGGCGTGGACATGGTGCTCGATGGCATGGGCGGGCCGCAGATGTCGTTGCTCGGCGATGTGCTGGCGCCGCGCGGCAGCCTGGTGCTGTATGGCCTGCAGGGCGGCAACCAGACGCCGTTCCCAGCCTGTGCGGCGTTCCAGAAGAACATTCAGTTCTACGTGCATTGCATCGGCAACTTCACCGGCAAGCCGGAGCTTGGCATCAGCCAGGACCAGGTGGCCTTGCAGCGGGCCTTGCGCGACATCAACCAGTTCACCGCCGACCAGCTGCTGACGCCGCAGATCATCAAGGTGTTTCCGTTCAGCCAGGTGGTCGAGGCGCATCGCTGCATGGACGAATGCCCTTGTGGCGGGCGCGTGGTGCTGGACATGGGGCAACCCTGAACGCGCTGTCATCCTGAAAGTGACCCGGGCTGAGTCCCGGGTTTTTTCTGCCTGTTAAACAGAAAATTCCTACATTTAAAGTTCAATCTTCCTATATCCATTCCGAGTGAAAATTGCTGCGCAATGTTATTGCCTTCAAACGTCTGCCGCCTATAGATAAAGAGATTGTGTGGGTTGGTTTTGTCCTTGAACCTGCATGGTTTTTTTACCGCTGTCTGTATCTTTTATTCATTCGGCAACACTTGATAATGGCGCAATGACAGTTTACGCAAGGAGCGTGCGATGGAGAGGGCGAGGCCCCGCGGCGGCTCTGGGCGCCAGGCGGTGGGTGGGCGAAGGGGGTGCTTTTTCTCCATGGCTTGGCGACAGCGTTTAGCTACTTCAGTTTTCCTGACTTCAAACAGGAAATTTCCCAGATTAATTTCACCGCGCAATTGTTCGTGCAGACACTAACTGTGCGGTGCATGACTGAAGCAGTGAGGTAAGCCGTGAGCAATATTCACGATCAGGCAATGCACTATATCTACCAACAAGTTCTGGAACGCTTGCTGGCCCATATGTCGCAACCCCAGCGCGCTTCCTTGCAGCTGCTGATCCAGCGCCTGCTGTTGGCGGCCGGAGGGCCGGATTACATCGGCACCTTCAGGTTGCTGGTGGTGCAGGGCGCCGATACCCGCAGCACGCGCCTGCTGGCCATCTTGCGCGCGGCGCAGTTGAGCATCGCCCTGCGCGCGCCGGTGACCTTCCAACTGCAGGTGCGGGTGGTGGGCCTGCCGGCAGCCAGCGGCGCCTTGCTGCAGCACCACGAGCGCAATTTCGATGCGCTGTTCATGCATGACGACCCGCGCGTTGACTTGCAGATGGTCAACACCGGCATGGTCGAACCCTTCAACCGCCAGCCCCGGGTCGGCGAGCCCTGGCTGCTGGCCCGCGATGCCTTGCTGCTGTTCGGCCACCTGGCCGACGCGCGGCCCGAGGCGCTGCTGGGCAGCCGGCTGCACCTGGAGCTAGCGGCGGCGGTGGGCCTGGCGTGCGAAGGCCAGCCGTGTGCGGACGCACTGGTCACTGCCATGCCCTTGCGCCAGCGGCGCCGCTACCTGGCCTGGGCGCGCCGGAGCCTGCGCCTGGCGGGGGACAACGGCCTGGTCATCGAGCAGCCCTGCCTGGCGGCCCTGGCCGAGCGCCTGGGCCAATTGCATGGGCTGGCCAGCCTGCCGGTGGGTGAGCCGGAAATGCCCGGCCATGAGCAACCCGAACAGGCACCGCTGAGGCTGCTGGCGATCGACGACCTGTTGCCCCAGTTGGTGAACGAAGGTGAACTCGACCGCATGATAGGCCACCGTACCGAGCCTGCCCACGATGCCACGCCGCTGGCGGCCTACCTGGACCCGCTGGCACTGACCCAGTTGCAGGAGCTGCACGCCCGCTGCCTGGCGCCTTCGCCGCGGCGCGAGGCCCTGCGCCTGGTCGGGCAGCGGGCGTCGGGCAGTCAGCCAGGGCCGCAACAGGCGCGCTTCACCCAGGCCTATGGCATCGACCAGGCCCAGCTCATCTGCATGCTGTATGGCCCGTTCGCCGAGCGCGGGCGGGGCCTTGAGCGCTTCTTGCGCTGTCGCCACCCGGACATGCTGGTGGCCTTGCCTTACCTGCACCGCGCCCTGCAGGGCAAAACCTGCCCGGATGCGGTCAAGCACTGGCTGGTCAACACCAGTGGCCTTGCCCTTGGGCACTTGCGCGCCATCTATGGCGGGCGCCTGCACAGCGCCACCCGGCGTCTGCTGACGGGCCTGGCGCGGCGTGATGTGCAACTGCGCTGGCTGGCTCGCGAGGCAGCCCGCTGATGGGGCGAGAGTTCGCCTACCACAAGGTGTATCGCTACTTGCAGGCGCTGGTCGATCAGGCGCAACGTGGCGGCGAGCAGCGCCTGCCGTCGTTGCGCACCCTGGCCCGGCGCCTGCGGGTGTCGCTGGCCACTGTGCAGGCCGCGTATGGCCTTCTGGAAAATGAGGGACGTGTGCGCTCGGTGGCCAAATCCGGCTACTTCGCCCAGCTTGTCGTGAACACCGCCCAGGCGCGTGTGCAGCGCAGTACCGAGCCGCTGCAGTCGGGCCTGGAGCGCACGCTGTTCGCCCATGAACGGCGCCTGGCGCGCCAACGTGCGCAAGCCTTGCCGGTAGCACCGGGCGGCGCAGGCGTGCGCCTGCGCGAGGCCTTGGCCCACCGCTACAACCGCGCGGCCCACCCGCCTTGGAAGGCCGACCACGTGCACCTGGGCCCCGACGTGCAGGCCGTGCTGGAAACGCTGCTGACGGCGTTGGCGCTGCAGGGCGGCACGGTGGTGGTGGCATCACCTTGCTGCTGGCGCCTGCTGCAGGTGTTGCAGCGCCTTGGCATGCAGGTGCTGGAAGTGCCCTGGGACAGCCAGGGCGGCCTGGACCTGGCAAGCCTTGCACAGATGCTCGGGCAAGGTTCGGTGCGCATGCTGATCATGCCGTCGTGCCTGAGCCTGCCGGGTGGGCAGATGATCTCGGTGCAGGATCAGCAGCAAGTGGCCCGGATGCTGGCAGGGCACCCGGTGTGGCTGCTGGAAAACGACCTGGACAGCGAACGCTGCTTTGCCGCATTACCCGCCATGCGCCTGCGCGACCGCGTCGATCAGCGCTGGTTGCTGGTGCTGGGTTCGCTGGAGGCCACGGTGGGCGCCGAGGCGCCTTACGCTTATGTGCTGGGTCGTCACCCGGTGTTGGGCGAAGCGTTTGCCCGGCGTGCCTACCAGTTGCCGCCGCTGCGCCAGCAGGCGCTGGCGCAGATGTTAGGCAAGGGCGAGATCGACCAGCACCTCAGCCGCCGGCGCGTGGCGCTGGGCCAGGTGATGCGGCAGCTTTGCCAGCTATTGCACGCACAGCTGGGTGGGCAGTTGGCCTTCAGCCTGCCGGAAGGCGGCCATGGCGTGTGGGTGCGCATGCTGCAGCCGGTGCCAGCGCAGCGCCTGGAGTCGGCGACGGCGGGCACCGCGTTGCTGGTTCTGGCGGGGTCGCAGTTCAGCCTGCAGGGGCGCTACCAGCACTACCTGTTGCTGACCTGGACCGGGGAGCAATTGGGCGCGCTGCCCGAGGCCTTGGGCAGGTTGGGCGAAGCGCTGGCGATGCCAGGCGGCTGAAGAAGGGCGAGCAGGCACCTTTCGTCGGCCGATGCGCGGCCGTGGGGGAATGCGATCCATGGTGCTTGCCAGTGCGTGTTATCTGTATGTATAAACAGTGTCCATTCCTGCTGCCCGACCTTGCCCGTGATCGCCCATTCCGTCGAAGACCCTTTGTACTACCTGCACAACTTCCGCCAGGTATTGCAGTGGGTCGAACAGCGCTACGCCGACCTGCTCGACGCCCAGGAGCTGGCTTTTCTGCAGGCCTTCACCGCCCTGGAGCAGCCGGCCCAGGCGCTGATGGTGCGCATGGTGATGCGCAAGGGCGAGCTGTTTCGCAGTGACCGGCTCGACTACGCCGAGATTGGCGATACTTTGCACGCACTGCAGCCCCTGCAGGCGTTGGGCTGGGTACGCGAGCCTGAACAATTGAGCCTGGAGCAGCTGTTCGCGCTGCTACGCAAGGACGAACTCGCCCACGGCTTTGCCGGGCAACTGAGCCGGCCGCGCGCCGCCAAGAGCGAGCTGTTCGCCCAGCTGCAAGCCCTGGCCCTGCCACCCCGGCCGCTGGCGCACTGGTTCGCCGAGGCGCCGGTGGGCATCTTGCAGTGGTGCCTGCAGCCGCTGTGCGACCGCATGCGCTTGCTGTTCTTCGGCAACCTGTACCAGGACTGGTCGGACTTCGTGCTGGCCGACCTGGGCCTGCTGCGCTACGAGCAGGTGCCGTTCAGCCCCGGTTCCCGAGCCTTGCAGCAGCGCAGCGAAATCGACCTGGCAATGACCCTGCACCACTGCACCGAGCGCCTGGAGCAGGGCGAGGCGCCGGCGGTGATCCTCGAGGCCCTGGCCCACTGGCGCAGTGACAACCCCTGGCTGGCGCGGCGCCACGGGCGGCTGCTGTTCGCCCTGGGCCAGCAGTGCGAACGCTTAGGCGACTGGGACCTGGCCCTGGCGGTTTATGCCCGCAGCAACCATGCGCAAGCACGCATCCGCCAGGTGCGCGTGCTGGAACGCTGCGAGCGCTGGCCCCAAGCCCACGAACTGGCCATGCAACTGGCCGCAGCACCCGCCAATGCCCTCGAAGTGCAGGCCCTGCAGCGCATGTTGCCGCGCCTGGCGCGCAAGCTCGGCGGGCCTGCACAGCCGCGCCAGCGCAGCACGGCGCCGCACCTGATCGAGCTGGAACTGCCGCGTGAACTCGCTGCGCTGGGCGTCGAGGAGGCCGTGCGCCAGCACCTGGCCGAAGCCGGCGGGCAGGTGCACTACGTGGAAAACACCTTGCTCAACAGCCTGTTCGGGCTGTTGTGCTGGGAGGCGATTTTCGCGCCGATCCCCGGCGCCTTCTTCCACCCGTTCCAGGCCGCGCCGCAAGACTTGCACGACAGCGACTTCCAGCTGCGCCGCGCCGCGCTGTTCGACGCCTGCCTGGGGCGGCTCGACGATGGCAGCCACCGCCAGGCCATCCTCGACTGCTTTGCCGCCAAGCACGGTTTGCAATCTCCGTTCGTGTTCTGGCCGATGCTCGACCAGGCCTTGCTCGAACAGGCCCTGGCCTGCCTGCCGCCGGCGCACCTGAAGCAGTGCTTCCTGCGCCTGCTGCAGGACATCCGCAACAACCGCGCCGGCATGCCCGACCTGATCCAGTTCTGGCCCGAGCAGGGGGCCTACCGCATGGTCGAGGTGAAGGGGCCGGGCGATCGCCTGCAAGACAACCAACTGCGCTGGCTGGCCTTCTGCGCCGAACACGGCCTGCAGGTGGCGGTCTGCCATGTGCGCTGGAGCGAGCCGGCGTGAGTTACAAGGTGGCGGTGCGCGCCTTGTGCGAGTTCAGTGCCAAGGTCGGTGACCTGGACCTGCGCTTCACGCCGTCGCCCACCGCCCAGGAGGGCATCGAAGGCCACCGCCGGGTCGTGGCGCGGCGTGCCGCGGGCTATGAGGCGGAAGTGGCCCTCGAAGGCCAGTACCAAGGCCTGCAGGTGCGCGGCCGCGCCGATGGCTACGACCCCGTCGCCAACCGCCTGGAAGAGATCAAGACCTACCGCGGCGACCTCGCCCGCCAGCCCGCCAACCATCGCCAGCTGCACTGGGCCCAGGCCAAGGTCTATGCCTGGCTGATGTGCCAGGCGCGGCAGTTGCCCGCCATCGAGGTGGCGCTGGTGTACCTGGACGTGGACAACGACGGCCAGACGCTGATCAGCGAGCCTTACCGCGCTGAAGTGCTGCGCGAATTCTTCGAAACCCAGTGCAGGCGTTTTCTGGCCTGGGCCCAGGGCCAGGAGCAGCGCCTGGCCGAGCGCGACAGGGCCTTGCAGGCGTTGGCGTTCCCTTACCCGCAGTTTCGCCAGGGCCAGCGCCAGCTCGCCGAGACCCTGTACAAGGCCGTCAGCACCGGGCGCTGCCTGATGGCCCAGGCCAGCACCGGCATCGGCAAGACCTTGGGGACGCTGTTTCCGCTGCTCAAGGCCATGGTCCCGCAGCAGCTCGACAAGCTGTACTTCCTGACCGCCAAGACCCCGGGCCGGGCGTTGGCCCTGGATGCCCTGCGCCAGGTGCACGCGGCGTCGCCCCAACCGGCCCTGCGCACCCTGGAGCTGATCGCCCGGGACAAGGCCTGCGAATACCCGGGCAAGGCCTGCCACGGCGAGTCCTGCCCGCTGGCCCAGGGGTTTTACGACCGCCTGCCGGCGGCACGCGAGGCAGCGGCGCAGCGACCCTTGCTCGATCGCGACACCCTGCGCGAGGTGGCCCTGGCGCATCAGGTCTGCCCGTATTACCTGGGCCAGGAGATGGCCCGCTGGGTCGATGTGCTGGTCGCCGATTACAACTACTACTTCGATGCCCATGCCTTGCTCTTCGGCCTGGCCCAGGCCAACCAGTGGCGGGTCGCGGTGCTGGTGGACGAGGCGCACAACCTGGTCGAGCGCGGCCGTGGCATGTACAGCGCCAGCCTCGACCAGGGCCAGTTGCTCGCCCTGCGCCAGAGCAAACCGCCGGGCCTGACCAGCGCGCTGGACCGCCTGAACCGCCAATGGAATGCCCTGTACAAGGCGCAGCGGGCGCCGTATGAAGCCAGCGAGCGCTTGCCCGAGGGGTTGTTGAGCGCATTGCAGCAATGCATCGGGCTGATCCAGGAGCGGCTCAACCAGCAGCCCACCGAGCTGGACCCGCAGGTGCTGCAGTTTTTCTACCAGGCCCTGCAGTTCAGCCGGGTTGCCGAGCTGTTCGACGAGCATTTCCTGTTCGACATCACCCAGCGCGAGGGCCCGCGCAAGCGCCGGCTGGCCACCTTGTGCCTGCGCAACGTCAACCCGGCCCGGCTGCTTGGCCCGCGCATGCAGGCGGCGCGCAGCGTCACGCTGTTTTCCGCCACTCTCAGCCCCCGGCATTTCTACACCGACCTGCTGGGCATGCCGGCCGATACCGCCTGGCTGGAGGTGGCCGCGCCGTTTCGGGCCGAGCAGCTCCAAGTGCGCATCGCCAGCCAGGTGTCGACCCGTTACCACGAGCGCCACGCCTCGCTGGCGCCGATCGTCGCGCTGATTGCCGAGCAGTACCAGCGCCAGCCCGGCAACTACCTGGCGTTCTTCAGCAGCTTCGAATACCTGCAGCAAGTGGCCGGCCTGCTGGCCGAGCAGCACCCGGGCATCACGCTGTGGGCCCAGGCGCCCGGCATGGACGAAGCCGCGCGCCAGGCGTTTCTCGAGCGCTTCGTTGCCGATGGCCAGGGGGTCGGGTTTGCCGTGCTCGGTGGCGCTTTCGGCGAAGGCGTGGACCTGCCCGGCACGCGCCTGATCGGCGCCTTCGTCGCCACCCTCGGGCTGCCCCAGGTCAACCCGGTCAACGAGCAGTTCAAGCAGCGCCTGGGCCGCCAGTTTGGCGCAGGCTTCGACTATGCCTACCTGTACCCCGGCGTGCGCAAGGTGATCCAGGCGGCAGGCCGCGTGATTCGCGGCGACCAGGACCGCGGCGTGCTGGTGCTGATCGACCAGCGCTTCGCCGAAGCCCGGGTGCAGCAGATGTTTCCCAGCTGGTGGCGAACGGCCAGCGAATAATCCCCGACGGGCCGTCGCGCGGCTTTGCAACTCCCAGTACACTGCGTGTTCCAACCCCAACATTCGTTGAACTCGAGGTTTTTGCATGACGCTCAGTCCTTTGGCAGGCAAGCCGGCTCCGGCCAGCGTGCTGGTCGATATCCCCCGCCTGCTCACCGCTTACTACACCGGCCGCCCCGACGCCGCCGTGGCGGCCCAGCGCGTGGCCTTCGGCACATCGGGGCACCGTGGCAGTTCGTTCGACCTGAGCTTCAACGAAAACCACGTGCTGGCGATCACCCAGGCCATCTGCCTGTACCGCCAGGAAAAGGGCATCGATGGCCCGCTGTTCATCGGCGCCGACACCCACGCGCTGTCCGCCCCGGCTGCCGCCAGTGCCCTGGAAGTGCTGGCGGCCAATGGCGTGCAGGTGATGCTGTCCAAGGACGATGAGTACACCCCGACGCCGGCGGTGTCCCACGCCATCCTCTGCTACAACCGTGGCCGCGCCCAGGGCCTGGCCGACGGCATCGTCATCACCCCGTCGCACAACCCGCCGCAAAGCGGCGGCTTCAAGTACAACCCGCCCAATGGCGGCCCGGCCGACAGCGACGTGACCAAGTGGATCGAGGCCAAGGCCAACGAACTGCTGGCGGCGGACCTGGCCGGGGTCAAGCGCATGGCCTACGCCCAGGCGCTGCAGGCCGCGACCACCCAGCGCCATGACTACGTCGCGCATTACGTGGCCGACCTTGAAAATGTCATCGATTTCGAGGTGATCCGCGCCGCCAACCTGCGCCTGGGCGTCGACCCGCTGGGCGGGGCAGGGGTGCGCTACTGGTCGGCGATCGCCGAGCGCTACCAACTGAACCTGGAAGTGGTCAACACCGAGGTCGACCCGACCTTCCGCTTCATGACCGTGGACTGGGACGGCCAGATCCGCATGGACCCATCCTCGCCTTACGCCATGCAGGGCCTGATCGGCTTGCGCGAGCGTTTCGACGTGGCCTTCGCCTGCGATCCGGACCACGACCGCCACGGCATCGTCACCGCCGATGGCCTGCTGCAGCCGAACAACTACCTGGCCGTGGCCATCGACTACCTGTACCGCAACCGCCCGCAATGGCGCAGCGACGCGGCCGTGGGCAAGACCGTGGTGTCCAGCGGCCTGATCGACCGGGTGACCGAGCGCCTGGGGCGCGAGCTGTATGAAGTGCCAGTGGGCTTCAAGTTCTTCGCCCAGGGCCTGTTCGACGGTTCGTTGGGCTTTGGCGGCGAGGAGAGCGCGGGTGCTTCGTTCCTGCGCAGGGACGGTTCGGTCTGGGCGACCGACAAGGACGGCCTGATTCCGGCGCTGCTGGCGGCCGAGATGACCGCACGCACCGGGCGCAACCCGAGCCAGGCCTATGCCGACCTCACCGCGGCGCTGGGCAAGCCGTTCGCCACGCGGGTCGAGGCCAAGGCCGACCCACGGCAGAAAGCACTGCTGAGCAAATTGGCGCCGGAGCAGGTGAAGTCCACCGAGCTTGCTGGCGAACCGATCGTGCAGATCCTCAGCCACGCGCCCGGCAACGGCCAGGCGATTGGTGGCCTGAAGGTGATGACTGCCAACGGCTGGTTCGCCGCGCGGCCTTCGGGCACCGAGGATATCTACAAGATCTACGCCGAGAGCTTCATCGACGAGGCGCACCTGCAGCGCCTGGTGGCAGAAGCGCAGGTGTTGGTGGATGCCGCGATTGCCTGATTGAGGGGTGAGCCGGGGGCTGCTTTGCAGCCCAATCGCCGGCAAGCCGGCTCCCACAGGGCAATTAACCCTGTGGGAGCCGGCTTGCCGGCGATGAGGCCGCTAAGCGGCCCCGGTCACTCAAGCGACATCGACCAGCACGATCTCGCTGTCTTGCACTGCGGTCACCCGCAGCACTGCTTCATCCTCGATGGCCAGCCCATCCCGGGCCTTGGCCTGCACTCCATTGACCTCCACCAGCCCCTTGGCCGGCACCAGGTAACCCCGGCGCCCGGCATCGAAGCGGTATTCGGCCGTTTCGCCCGCTTTCAGCGTCGCTGCCAGCAGCCGTGCATCGGTGCGAATCTGCAGGCTGTCCTCATCGCCGGCGCGGCCACTGGCCAGGGTCACGAAGCCTTCGCCACGTTCACCTTTGGGAAATGGCCGCGTGCCCCACGACGGTGCATCGCCCACGCGCTCCGGGATGATCCAGATCTGGAAGATCCGCGTGTCGACCTTCTCCAGGTTGTACTCGCTGTGCACGATGCCGCTGCCGGCGCTCATCACCTGCACGTCACCGGCCTCGGTGCGGCCTTTGTTGCCCAGGTTGTCCTGGTGGGTGATGGCCCCTTCGCGCACATAGGTGATGATTTCCATGTCGCGGTGCGGGTGCGGCGGGAAACCGCTGCCCGCGGCGATCAGGTCGTCGTTCCAGACCCGCAGGTTGCCCCAGTGCATGCGCGCCGGGTCGTGGTACTCGGCGAACGAGAAGTGGTGGTGGGCGTCGAGCCAGCCGTGGTTGGCATGGCCCAGGCTTTCGAAGGGTCGCAGTTGCAGCATGGTCGTGCTCCTTGAATCGGTGGAATGGAGCCATGATGCGCCAAAGAAAGATCGAAAATAAGCGTAAATATCGGCTTATTATAATCGATTAAATCGATATTTATATCCGCGATTCATTCTCCGGTTCGTCGCCTAATCCACTGATCTGCAAGCATTCGCTGGCGATTTTTGGCAGATGGGGCGAACATGCCCGCTGATTGGAATTTCAACGGAGTGACCGTGGCCCACGAGCAACCCCAGGCCCTCGCCGAACTGACCCCGCCCGCCCAGCTGCCCTGGTTCCGTCGCCTGCTGGCGCGCCTGTTGGGCCGTGGCCTGACCGGCCTGCAGGCGCAACACCGCGACTCCTGGTTTCACGGCCACGCCAGTGGCCAGCGCAGCGGCCATGCCGATGGCGTGCGCGAAGGCTTCGAGCAGGGGCGGGTGGAGGGTTACGAAGCTGGCCGCCAGGTGCTGGTGATCCGCGATTCGCGCCCCGACATCGCCGCCGTGCCCGGCCAGGACGACAAGCTGTTCGACGACTGGCGCCTGCCGCTGACCGCCGAGCTGAAGAAGCGCTTCAAGTCCGACGTGGCCCAGCGCCTGCCCGCCGAGGCCCAGCCCAGCGCCGCGCAGTGGAAGCTGATCTTCAGCGACACGCCCTCCACCTGCGTGGTCGCAGGGGCCGGGGCGGGCAAGTCCACCTCGCTGGTGCTGCGCATCCTGCTGCTGCGCCACTACCTGGGCTACGAACTGGACGCCATGACCGTGGTCACCTTCACCCGCGAGTCGCGCAAGGACTTCATCAAGCGCCTGATGCAGGTGTTCGCCCTGTGGCAGCTCGACCTGCCAGCGGCCCGCGCCCGCGAACTGGTGCGCACCTTCCATTCGCGCATCCTGCCGCTGGTGCGCAGCCTGCCGGGCTTCGGCCAGCTGCGTGCGTTCGAGACCCTGGGCAACGAGATGCCGGCCGGGCAGGAAGCCGAAGCCGACAGCAACCCGTTCGACTTGCGCCTGAACGACGCCCAGCGCCAGCAGCTCAACCTGTGCTACCGCGACCTGCTCGGCGAAAGCCCGCGCTTTGCCCAGATCATCGCCACCCTGCGCCGTGAAGCCTTGCAGCTCAAGCCGTTGGACCCGGACCACCCCGATGTGCAGAAGCGCGTGCAGGTGACGCAGCTGGCCGCCCAGCGCGACGAAGAACTGTGCGATGTGATCGAGGATCTGTGGTTCGCCGCCGGCGCCTGGCCGATCAAGGGCATCGAGCCGTGCCGCGAAACGCTCGAAATCCGCGGCAGTCGCTTCCACGTCCACGGCCGCCTGGAAGGGCTCGATGCCTGGGTGGTGCTGGGTTTCGACCCTTCTGAAAGCGCGCAGTACCAGCGCCCTGGGGCCAAGCTCGCGGTGCGCGCGGAGTGGGCGGTAAAGCGCACGTTACTTCAAGCTTTCTGCGATAAGCCGTTGATCTGGCTGGATAACTACGCCATGGCGCGGCGCCTGGCGGCCTCCTTGGCGGGCGATGCAGTGGCCGGCCCTGGCTTCGAATACAAGGTCAAGGGCGAACTGGCCCCGGCGCCGTTGCTGGACGCCTTCGTCGGCGCCGCCAACTTCATCGAGAACCTGGGCCTGGAGGTGAACAGCGCGGTGGCCGCGATGAGCTTCCCCACCGGCGACCCCGACGCGCTGTTCTTCGAGGCCCTGGCGCTGTACTGGAAAGCGCTGGAAGCCCACCTGCTGAGCCAGTCGCCGCCGGTGATGAGCTACAACCGCATGTTCGCCCTGTTCGGCGAGAACAACCCGGAAAACCTGCAACTGCTGCCCGACCCTCTGCTGCGCCCGCTGGCGCACCTGATGATCGACGAGTTCCAGGACGTATCGCCACAGATCGTCAGCTGGCTGCGCGCCAGCCTCGCCGAAATCCGCCGGCGTGGCCCGGCCATGCACACCGGGCGCCACGCCCAGCACTCCTCGCTGATGTGCGTGGGCGATGACTGGCAGTCGATCTATGGCTGGCGCGGCAGTTCGCCGAAGTATTTCATGGAGTTCGCCAAGGCCTTCCCGTCGCCGGCCAACACCCGGGTGATGCTGGTCGACAACTACCGCTGCCAGCAGCAGGTGATCGACGCCGCCGAGCACCTGGTCAAGGGCACGCCGGCCATCGCGGGCAAGAAAGCCCGCGCTGCCGGGCCTGCGGCACAGCTTGCGGGCTCGCCGGTGAAAGTGTTCGAGCGCGACGAGGCGGCGTTGGGGCAAACGCTGATCGAGCATTACCAGCGCGGCGAATCGGTGATGATGCTGTACCGCAAAGGCAGCGACAAAGCCCTGATGGGCGAGCACCTGCAGCCGGTGCTGCAGGCCGAGGCTGGGCTTGCGCCTGAGCAGCGCCGCCTGCGCCAGCTCACCTACCACAGCGCCAAGGGCCTGCAGGCCGATGCCGTGTTCATGCTGGGCGACTGCCAGTACCTGACCAGCTCGTCCTACAAGAACCAGGTCTATCGCCAGGCCGGCCTGGGGCGTGCCGGCGATGCCCAGCCGTTCGACACGGCGCAGAAGGAGGAGGTGCAGCGCCTGGCCTACGTGGCGGTAACCCGCGCGGTCAGGCACTGCTACTGGCATGTGGAGGCGGCCAACGGCGAAGTGGCGGCGTTGCCGCGTGCGTCGAGCCAGGTGGATGGCCGGCAGGTGTACTTCGAAGACCTGCGCGGCCAGTAGCGGGCCTCAGTTGTTGGGGTCCTGCTCGCCGGTCAGTTGCTCGAACAAGGCCTGGCGAGCCAGGTCGCGGCCGGCGTTCAGGCGCCGGCTGGCCTGGTCGTAGGCCTGGCTGTCGAGGTCCATCCGGCGCAATTGGCCGGCTTCATCCAGCGGCGGCTGGGGCATCACGTCGGTGATGGCCTGCAAGACCGCCTGATCCAGCGAGGCCACCGCTTCGTTTTCCGCGTCCAGGCAGTAGTCCAGATACTGCAAGCCCTGGTACCAGCGTTCATCGAAGGCCGCAAACTGTTCGGCGAAGTGCTGGCTGAGATAGCGTTGCCAAATGGGCAGGCGCGCCACCCAGGCCCGGCGCTGGGCTGCCGCCTGGTCAAGGGCGAGCACCGCGTACTCCACGTTTCTTACCACGTACTCTGAAACCATCGCCTCGGCACGGTAGAGCATGCCTTGGCGGGTTTCCGGAAAATCCAGTACGTACGCCAATGACTGGCGCAATGCCAGGCGGATTTCGATCAGGTCCGTGCCGCCTAGCAACAGTCGATCGTCAGCCAGCCCATCGAGTTCATCCAGAGCGGGCAGGGCCAGGTCTTCAAGCGGCGCCTCGGGCGGCAGGCGTTCCAGCTCCAGCAAACGTGCCTGGCGCGCCAGGCGGGCGAGCTGGATCTGCTCGGCCAGTGCGTTGACCATTTCGCGGCGATAGAGCCTTCTGAAGAAATTGAACAGGTAGTAGGGGCGGTCGGCCTCCTGGGCAAGCTCCCTGAAGGCCAGCGCTTCGAGTTCGAGGGCGCTGAAACCATCGGCACCGGCATCACCGCAAGTCGGTGGGTATTCTTGCGCGACCGTCTCCAGGTGGCTGCGCAGCGCTTGATCCCTCCCGGCCTGTTCCAGCAGCTGCCAGACCTGATTGGTCATCTCCGGCAGGTTGTCCCGGGCCTGCGCCGAACCTGCGACACGTTCCACGACGTCGCGCAAATGGGGATTGGCATTGCCTGCGAACAGTTCGTCCCAGAGCGCGCGCCGATCAGGGCTGGCGTGCTGCGGCCAGAAGTCTTCGCTGGCGTCGGACAGTTCGCTGTCGCTGTCAATTTCCACGCCCGTGGCACGCAGCCTGCGATTGCTTTGCGCGTCCAGGTCATTGGCATTGAAGTCCCACCCACCGTTTACCCGGCCAGTGTGCAGGGCCTGGGCGAACGGGCTGGCGAGAATTGGCTCCAGGTCTGGTAGCGCGGTGATGGGGTTGTAGCTCAGGCTGAGCATGCGCAGTTGCAGGTCAGCCCGGGTCATCAGCGCCGTGAGCCCGTTTGGCCAGCTGTGCAACACGCAGTTGCGCAGTTGCAGGTTGGCCAACTGGGCCAGGCCGGTCACATCCGGTGCGTGCTGCAGGGGGTTGTTGGTCAGGCGCAGCTCGCGCAACTGGGCCAGGCTGGAGAAGCGCGCGGCCAAGTCTGGTGTCAGGGCGATTTGGTTGTTTTCCAGATCAAGGTATTCGATGGGCAGCTGGGAAAGGGTCTGCAGATCTGCATCCGTCAGTTGCAGCTGATTGAGGCGCAAGTTCAACCGGCGCAAGCGGGTCAGCCCAGCCAGGCGCTGGCGCATGTTCGCGGTCAGGGCATCGAGCTGGTTGTTGCCCAGCTCCAGCACTTCCAGCTGCGGGGTGTAGGCAAGTGCCGCGAACAGCTGTTCGAAGTCCAGCTCCGGGCTTTGCGCGACGCGAAGCGTGCGCAGCGAGGGGAAGCTCTGGAAGAAGTCTCCGGGCAGGGTGCGGATGCCGATGTTGCGGATGTTCATCGAGGTGATGTGGTCGAAGCGCGCCGGCAGCGAGGGCAGGCCTCCGATCTCCAGGGTTTCCAGGTTCAGGCTGTCGGGGTCGTCCCGGCGCCAGGCGCGGTTGAACAGATCGCTCGCCGAGGCGCGCCTGGCGCGCTCTGGCTCGGGCGCTTGTTCCTGCCATTGGCGCAAGGCATCGGCGAGGGTGTCTCGCTCGAATTGCAGCGCACGAATTTGCCCGGCGAGATCGCCGCGCTGGCGCAGCTGGCGCAGCAATGCGCTGAGCTCAGGCTCGGACAGGCCCGGATACAGTGCGCGTAGCTGTCGCTGCGCCGGGTTGGCGAAGGGCCGCCGGCCACTGAGCAGATAACCCGCGCGCCCATCCGCCAGGCGCATGGGCGAACGGTAGCCAGGCCGGATCGGATGCTGGCCGATCAGCTTGGCCGCATGGGCGCGGTCGGCGGCAGCGCGTTCGAAGCGTTGCTGGGCATCGGCGTCGGGATGCTCGGCCTTCAGGGCCGCATCGAGCGTTGCGCTGTCGGCGTTGGCCAGTTCTGGCCGGTACAGCCCCAGCAGTGCCTTGTTCAACCGGGCGTGAGCTTGGAGCGCACGCGCTTCCTCGGCAACGCGCAGGGGCACCCGGCCATTGCCCAGCTGCTGACGCTCGCCGGCGCTGATCCTGGCCATGACCTGCTGCAGGGCCCGGTGGGGTACGCCGGGAAACTGCCCGGCAATGGTCTGGGCCTCCTGGGGCAGGGCGGATGCATGGCGGCTGTAAACGCGCTCGAACAGCGCTTGGCGATTGCTGTGAAGGTGGCGGGCGAGTTTATCGCTCAACGCCTTGGCCTGGGCGGCCGTGTCGCTACCTTCCAGCCCCAGCCCGTTGATGGCTTGCTCATCGAGTTGCGCCACGATCCGTGCGCTGAGCTGGCCGTTCTCCAGTTCGCTGCGGTTGATCTCGATCTGCACCGGGTAGGCTTCATCCGCCTTGCCGTAGCGCGTGTAGTCTCCCCAGCTTTCCGGCCCGCTGTAGGCTTTGATCACGTGCTGCTGGGGCCAGTCTTCGAGCTCGGTGATGCTTGGTAGGGCGAAGTTCTTGTAGGCAGCAAGCGGCTTGTCATGGCGCACACGGTCGATGATGTCGTCCACCTGGCGAGTGGACCTGAGGCGGTCGAGGATATCGGCCAGCAGCGCGGGGGTGGGTTGTGCGCCAACTTGGGCGTGGCGCAGGGTGTCGGCGTGTTCCCCGGCGCATTGCATCGCGGCGTTCAGCGCGCTGTCATCCAGGCCTTCGCTGATCGGCCCCAGGCGCCGCAGCAGGCGGCGCTGGTCCCATTCGGCGGGGTTTTCATGAACGGTGCGCCAGGCGCCTTCGCCGTTGCCCAGCAGCGCTGGCCGATAAGCCTGTGGATCTTGCGGGTGGTTCACCTGCCAGCGGCCGTCCTGTTGCACCTGTTCGAACAGCTCACCCTCCATTCGCACGTAGTAGCGGCCCTCGAGCGTGTAGCGGCCTTGGGCGTCAGGTTCGAGGTGTTCTGGAATCGACTGGGCGTTGGCATAGCCTTTCAAGGTACCGCTCCAGAGCTGCTCCTTGCCGTCCTTGACGATGCTCTGCAGGCCGTCGACGAAACCGGAGGCCTTCAGCGCAACGCCCCCGACGCCTACCGCACCGACCACGGCGACGTTCAGCAACACCGACTCCAGCTGCGCCAGGGCCTGGGCATTGTCGCCGTCCTCCCAGGCCGAGACGCCCTCGAACACGCTCTGCAGGATCTGCGAGGCACCGAGGGTGAGCATGATCGGGTTCAGGCAGGGCACGAACATGGCCGCGACGTTGACCACGTTCAGGCCGATGTCGAACCAGTACGCCAGATTGCGCAGGCGTACCTGGGCATCGACATCGGCGGTGGGTACGGCGATCTTGCGGGCATCTGCCCTGAGCCGCACCAGGTGGCTTGCCTCCAGTGCCGACCAGGGGCGGGTGGGCAGGGGGTGTTCCTGGGTTTCAAGGTGGATGGAGTCGCGCACTTGTGGCGGTTCGTCGGGCAATTTGTCGGCGTTGCTGAACAGTGCCTGCTGCAGGCGCGTGTTCAGGTCGGGTTGCTGGGCCTGCAGGGCCAACGCCACGAAGCGCCGGCGGTAGTCGCTGTTCAGCAGCTGGGTACGCAGATGCTGGTAGGCCTCGCCCAGAGAGGCGAAACCATTGACCGAGTCTTCGTCTGCGGGGTTGTAGAGGAACACCGGGTCATGGCTGCGGTTTTCTTCAGGTGCGATGAACAGCACTTCATGAATGGGGGCGCCAAACAGCTGTACCTGCCAGCAGCGCAGGGGGCGGCCGTCATAAGTGGGGTTCGCTTCGTCGGCACACAGCTGGTGTAGGGCGTCCGAGGCGGTGGCATCAAGCAAACCTTTGCAGGCGGCGATGCGCACCTGCACGCGAAACGCATCACGCCGTGCGGCTACGGCCAGATCATGCAGCCGGCTTTTTTCGGGGCCTTCGAAGATGGCGTCCAGATGCGCTTGATAACGCTGGCCCAGGTCCAGCGCACGGGTCTGTTCGATGAACTCGCCGAGGCTCAGGCCCTCGATTGGCAGAATGTCCTGGTGGCTGCGCTGCAGGCGGCTGAGCGAGGTGGTGTCGGCGGGCCCTTCGAAGTTGTGCAGGGCGGCTTCCAGCAGGCTGCGATACTGCGCAGGGCCCTTAGGCACGATTTCGTTGAGCTCTGATGGGGGGCGAGACCCAGGGGGCACGCCAATGGGAAGTTTCACTTCGGTGGGCTGGTACACGTACTGCGCCCGGTCAACCGGGATGTTCAGGTTCAACTGCTGTTGCAGCAGCGGCGTGCAGAACGTGGCGAGGTTCTGCAGGGCGCCCAAGGCCGCCTGCAAAGCCTGGCGGCTGGCGTCACGCTGGGCGATGGTGCGCTGCAGTGCCTGGCGGGTGGGCATGTCCGCAGCCTCGTACCAGGGATAGGCGACACCGTCGGCATCCAGGTAGTCCTTGCGCAGGCTCTGCACGATGCGGCTGGCATGATCCGGGTGCAGGGCCTTGCTCCAGCCAGGCAGGGTACGCAGGATCTGGGCGTGGTGGTACGGCGTGTAAGTCATGGCGTTTCTCCAGTCGAAGGAGGCGCCATGGGGCCGCAGCAGAGCGCTTGCCGTGCGGTAATTAGTTGCGTGAGGGGCGTCGGTCACACATATGCGGCTGTCGGCGAGGGGCCAGCGGCGGCCGGCCGGCTGGGCCATGGTAGGGTGCCGGCCTGACGAGTACGCGCCAGGCACCAGCCAGGGAGAGAGAGCATGCGTTCGCCGTTCAGTCCCAAGGACCATCTGCTGGACCTCGACGGAATAGAAATTGCCGTGCGCTGTTGGGGCCCGCAAGACGGCATGCCGGTGCTGGCCTTGCACGGCTGGCTCGACAACGCCGCCTCGTTCGAGCGCCTGGCACCGATGCTCGAAGGCTGCTTCGTGGTGGCCCCGGACCTGGTCGGCCACGGCCGCTCCGACCATCGCCGCCACGACAGCGGCTACTACCTGTGGGAACACGCAGAGGACATGCTGGCGGTGGCCGAAAGCCTGGGCCTGGGCCAGTTCCATGTGCTGGCCCATGGCATGGGCACCGGCATCGCCTCGCTGCTGGCGGCCATGAGCAGTGGCATCGCCAGCATGATCTTCCTCGACGGCATGGGCGCGCCGTTCACCGTGGCCGAGAGCGACCGCGTGCAGCATCTGGCCCGCGCCTACCGGCTCAAGCGCATGGTACAGCGCAGCCAGCTGCAGGGTTTTGCTGAGGCCGATGGCAGCCGCTTCGACAACCTCGAAGCGGCCCTGGAGCAGCGGCGCAAGCGCCTGGATGGCGAGCTGTCGGAAGAGGCGGCGCGGCTTTTGGCGCTGCGCGACCTATTGCAAGTGGGCGAGGGTTATTGCTGGCGGCATGACCCGCGCCTGGTACTGCCCGAGCCGATGCCGCTGACCGAGCGCGAGGCTTGCGACCTGCTGCGCGAAATCCGCTGCCCGCTGTACCTGCTGCTGGGCCGCCAGGGTGCGTTCAGCGGCGCTGCCTTCGAGCAGCGCCAGCCGGCCTTGCCTGACCACGCCCGGGTTTCCTGGCACCCGGGCGGGCACCATCTGCACCTGGAGGCGCCGGAGCGTGCGCTGGCCGAGCAGATCCTGCGTATCCTCAGCCGCCATGAAGGCGGGCTGTTGCAACGCCTGGTCAACGAGTGAGCAACATGGCCAGCCTGCCGCTGGCTGGGCTATGGTGGCTGACGCCACCGAGCAACCGCCACAAGGAGACCTGGCATGCGACCGTTCAGCCTCAAGCACATCGACCACCTGGTGTTGCGCGTCAGTGACCTGCCGCGCAGCGTGGCGTTCTACCGCGACCTGCTGGGCTGCACGGTCAGCCGCGAGCGCGCGGACTTAGGCATGGTCCACCTGGCGACCGGCACGGCGATGATCGACCTGGTGACCCTCGATGGCCCGCTGGGGCGCCCAGGCGGCGCGGCGCCGGGAGCCGAGGGGCGCAACCTGCACCATTTCTGCCTGCGCATCGAGCCGTTCGACGAGCAGGCCATTACCGCCTACCTGCAGGCAGCCGGTGTGGCGGTCGAGCCTGCGGAAAAACGCTATGGCGCAGAAGGCGAGGGGCTGTCGCTGTATTGCTACGACCCCGACGGCAATCAGGTCGAGCTCAAGGGCCCGGTGCCGGTTTGACGGCGAGACGCCTTGCCAGGGTGCACCGGTTTCTGGGGTGATGGCATCCGCCGATGCTGGCAAGTGGATATCCCGGCAAAGCCGATTATGCTTCAGATACCTTGCTGCGATTCGAGGCGGCCCGCCTCGTCGTGCTTCGCGCAACCAAAGCAAGCCCTAGGGCCTGGGTGCGACGGTGAAATGGGTGTGAGGTACTCCGGCCTGCGATCACGACAAGACGGAGGCAACCCATGGCGGTTCTCGACAGCGCATCCACGGGCAGTAGCGCGCCCCAACGTGGCATCACCAAGGAGGAACGCAAGGTCATCTTCGCCTCCTCCCTGGGCACCGTGTTCGAATGGTACGACTTCTACCTCTATGGCTCACTGGCGGCGATCATCGCCAAGCACTTCTTTGCCGGTGTCAACGAAACCACCGCATTCATCTTCGCCTTGCTGGCCTTTGCCGCAGGTTTTGCCGTGCGGCCGTTCGGCGCCATCGTGTTCGGCCGCCTGGGCGACATGATCGGGCGCAAGCATACCTTCCTGATCACCATCATCATCATGGGCCTGTCCACCGCGATCGTCGGGCTGCTGCCCAGCTATGCCAGCATTGGCGTGGCGGCGCCGGTCATCCTGATCAGCCTGCGCCTGCTGCAGGGCCTGGCGCTGGGTGGCGAGTACGGCGGCGCGGCAACCTATGTGGCGGAGCACGCGCCGAAAGGGCGCAGAGGCTTCTTCACCGCATGGATCCAGACCACCGCGACGCTCGGCCTGTTCCTGTCGTTGCTGGTGATCCTGGCCTGCCGCACGGCGATGGGTACCGAAGCCTTCGAGGCCTGGGGCTGGCGCATTCCCTTCCTGCTGTCGATCCTGCTGCTGGCGATTTCGGTGTACATCCGCCTGCAGCTCAACGAGTCGCCGGTGTTCATGAAGATGAAGGCCGAGGGCAAGGCGTCGAAGGCGCCGCTGACCGAGTCGTTCGCCCGCTGGGAAAACCTCAAGGTGGTGATCATGTCGCTGCTCGGCGGCACCGCCGGCCAGGCGGTGGTGTGGTACACCGGGCAGTTCTATGCGTTGTTCTTCCTGTTGCAGACCCTGAAGATCGACCCACAGACCGCCAACCTGCTGATCGCAGGCTCGTTGCTGATCGGCACGCCGTTCTTCATCGTGTTCGGCAGCCTGTCCGACCGCATCGGCCGCAAGAAGATCATCATGGCGGGCTGCATCATCGCCGCGCTGACCTACTTCCCGATCTTCAAGGCGCTGACCGAGTACGGCAACCCGGACGTGTTCGTCGCCCAGGAGCAGAACCCGGTGGTGGTGGTGGCCGACCCTGGCCAGTGTGCCTTCCAGTTCGACCCGGTGGGCAAGGCCAAATTCATCAGCTCCTGCGACATCGCCAAGAGCCTGCTGGCCAAGCGCGCGATCCCCTACGAGAACCAGAAGGCCGAGCCGGGCAGCGTGGCGCAGATCCGCATCGGTGAGCGGGTGATCCCAAGCTTCGACGGCAGCACCCTGGCGCCGGCAGACCTCAAGGCCCAGAGCGATGCCTTCACCGCGACCCTGACCGGCGCCTTGAAAGAGGCCGGCTACCCGGAAAAAGCCGACCCGGCGAAGATCCACTACCCGATGGTGCTGTTGCTGCTGACCATCCTGGTGATCTACGTGACCATGGTGTACGGGCCGATCGCGGCCTGGCTGGTGGAGCTGTTCCCGGCGCGTATCCGCTACACCTCGATGTCGCTGCCGTACCACATCGGCAATGGCTGGTTCGGCGGCTTCCTGCCGACCGTGGCCTTTGCCATGGTGGCGGCGACCGGGGATATCTACTACGGGCTGTGGTACCCGATCGTCATCGCGCTGATGACGGCGGTGCTGGGGATCTTCTTCATGCCCGAGACCAAGGACCGGGACATCAACCACACCTGAGGTTTGTGGGCAGGTAGCCGGCTCTTGTGGGAGCCGGCTCGCCGGCGATGAGGCCAGTGCATTCAGTCGAAATAGCCGCGCAGGCTGTAGGCATAGCCAATGTCCACAGCCTTGGCTTCACCCCGGCTCCAGCGCTTTTTCATGACGAACTCGAAGGCCGGCTCGTACAAGCCGTCACGCACCAGCGCCCCCGCCAGCACCTCGACGTCGTACCAGCCATTGTCCAGCTCGATGATCGGCCGCCCCGGCACCTGGTAGCGGGCCAGCAGGTCGCCGAGGGTCTTGGGCGTGAAATGCTGCAGGATGCGCCAGGTGTAGAGCATCACGGCGCGGTTCTCGACCTGCAGCACATAGCCGTTGCGCCGATGCTTGAGCCGGCTGCCCGGTTCGAGCAGCGCGGGCGGGTGGCCGTCGAGGGTGAAGAGGATGTGGTAGGGCAGGTTGTCGACCCCGGCCAGCGGCAGCACGATGCCTTCCTGCACCGCCCGGTCGCCGCTGTCGTGGTGAGTGAACTCGCTGGCCAAGTCGTCGGGCAGCTGGTGTTGGTGCTTGAAGCGTTCGAGCAACTGGATGTCGCCGACCAGAAAGTAGTCGACCAGGTCGTTGAGCACTTCGCTGAATTCGTGGCGCATCTGTTTTCCTTGTTGTGGCGCACGGGCAACAGCAGCCAATGTAGCGAAAGGCTGGTTGGCCTGCCAGGGGCCGGCCGCTAATGCTTCTGGGCGATCTGGATCAGGTTGCCGCAGGTGTCGTCGAACACCGCCACGGTGACCGGGCCCAGGTGGGTGGGCTCTTTGGTGAACTTCACGCCCGCCTTGCACAAGCGGGTGTACTCGGCCTGGATATCGCGCACGCCGAACGAGGTGGCGGGGATGCCATCTTGCTTGAGGGCGGCCTTGTAGGTCTTGGCGGCGGGGTGCATGTCGGGCTCGAGCACCAGCTGCACACCGTTGGGGTCGTTGGGCGAGGTGAGGGTGAGCCAGCGGTACTGGCCCATGGGGATGTCGTCCTTGGGCTCGAAACCGAGCACGTAGTGGTAGAACGCCAGGGCCTTGGCCTGGTCGTCGACGAGGATGCTGGTGACAACGATCTTCATAGGCAAACTCCCTACCTGTGGGCCGTTAGCTATGAGTAAAGACCCTCTGGATCATTTCACCAGCTTGCTGCACGCGCAGGCCTGCCTGCCTGGCGCAGCAAAATATGCTCAAGGCTTAGGCAAATCCTTGATCATCCTGCAGCCAGCGCCTGCGGCGGCGCGGTAAAGTGGCAGGATAATTCCAAAGGCGCCACCTGGCGGCGCCAAAGAGGTGCCTGTGGCTTCCTATACCTTGCGACAACTCAAATACTTCGTCACCACCGTCGAGGCCGGCAGCGTCGCCGAGGCCTCGCGCCAGCTGTACATCGCGCAGCCCTCGATCTCCACGGCGATCAAGAGCCTGGAAGAGAGCTTCGGCGTGCAGCTGTTCATCCGCCACCACGCCCAGGGCGTGTCGCTGACCCCCAGTGGCAAGCGCTTCTACGCCAAGACCAAGACGCTGTTGCAGATGACCCACGAGTTCGAGCAGAACGCCCTGGCCGACAACGACACCGTGGCCGGGCAGATCGACATCGGCTGTTTCGAGACCGTGGCGCCGTTGTACCTGCCGCGTTTGATCGCAGGCTTTCGCCAGCGCTACCCAGGCGTTGACATTCGCTTGCGCGATGGCGAGCAGCAAGACCTGATCCAGGGCCTCACGGCGGGCACCTTCGACCTGGCGTTTCTCTACGACCACGACCTGGACGGCACCATCGAGGCCGAACCGCTGATGCCGCCGCAAAAGCCCTACGTGCTGCTGCCGGAGAAACACCGCTTTGCCGGCCAGGCGCAGGTCTCGCTGCGCGACCTGTGCCCGGAGCCGATGATCCTGCTCGACGTGGCGCCGAGCCGCACCTACTTCGTGAGCCTGTTCAACGAGCTGGGCCTGACGCCGAACATCGTCTTCAGCTCGCCCTCGATCGAGATGGTGCGCGGGATGGTGGGGCAGGGCTTCGGCTTTTCGCTGCTGGTGACCCGGCCGCATTCGGAGTGCACCTATGACGGGCAGAAGCTGGTGACGCTGGACATTGCCGAGCCGGTTGCGCTGTCGGGGCTGGCTGCGGCGCGGCTGAAGCGGGTGCAACTGACCAAGCCTGCACAGTTGTTCGTGGAGTTCTGCCGCGAAGAACTGGCCAAGTTCTGAAACAGCATCGCCGGCAAGCCGGCTCCCACACAAACCCCACATGCCTGATGACCGTGGAGCTTCTGTGGGAGCCGGCTTGCCGGCGAATGGGGCGCAAAGCGCCCCCGGTCCTATCATCGAATCACTGCTGATCCGGCTCCCACACAAACCCCACGTGCCTGATGATTGTGGAGCTTCTGTGGGAGCCGGCTTGCCGGCGAATGGGGCGCAAGCGCCCCCGGTCCTATCATCGAATCACTGCTGATCCGGCTCCCACACAAACCCCACATGCCTGATGACCGTGGAGCTTCTGTGGGAGCCGGCTTGCCGGCGAATGGGGCGCAAAGCGCCCCCGGCCCTAGCAACGAATCACTGCTGATCCGGCACCACGGCAATCACATCGATTTCCATCAGCCATTCGGCCTGGGCCAACCCCGCCACCACCAACCCGGTGGAAATCGGGTACACGCCCTTGAGCCATTTGCCCACTTCCTTGTACACCGGCTCACGGAAGCGCGGGTCGGTGATGTAGGTGGTGGTCTTGACGATGTGCGACAGGTCCGAGCCGGCTTCCTCGAGCAGCTGCTTGACGTTCTTCATCGCCTGCTCGGTTTGCGCCCGTGGGTCACCCAGGCCTACCAGGCGCCCTTCGAAGTCGGTGCCTACCTGGCCACGCACGTAGACGGTGTTGCCCGCCCGCACGGCCTGGCACAGGTCGTTGTCCAGGGTCTGGTTGGGGTAGGTTTCCTTGGTGTTGAACATGCGGATGCGAGTGTGAGTAGGCATCAGTGGGCTCCGAGGGTGCTGACGTTGCTGATCGATGGGGTGTGCTGGTCTTGCGCTTCGCGCTGTTCGCGGTCGCGGTAGGCCAGGTAGGTGCGTTGGGTGGCGATGTGGCCGGCGACGTGCTTGGCGTCGTGCCACACGCCCCAGATGAACGACGAGCCGCGGCGCGACAGCCAAGGCAGGCCGAGGAAGTACACGCCAGGCTCGCGCGATACGCCGCGCTGGTGCTGGGGCTTGCCGTTGGCGTCGAAGGTGTCGACCTGCAGCCAGCTGAAGTCCACGCCGTAGCCGGTGGCCCAGATGATGCTGGTGACCCCGGCCTGGGCCAGGTCCAGCTCCAGCAGCGGGTTGCTGACGCACGCCGGGTCGGGCAGGCGCTTGCGTGCTTCGGGCTCCAGCGGCAGGTCCAGGCCGTTGCGCTCGATGTAGGCATCGGCGGCATCGAGCAGGGCCAGGTAGTTTTCGTCGCCACGCTGGATGTTCTCGGCCAGGTTGTCCTGGAAGCGCGCCACGCCGTTTTCGAACGACTGGGTCAGGCCGACCAGGGTCATGCCTTGGTGGGCGAGGGCGCGGAAGTCCACGGTGTGGCCGCCGCGGGCACCGCTGACGGCGATGGTCACGTGCTCGCGGCCAGGCTTGGCGATTTCTGCATCCCACTCGCCCAGCACGCCCAGCCACCAGCAGAAGTCACGGTTGCGGTAGGCACGCGGCGGGCGGTCATGGGCGCCGACCGAGAGGTACACCTGGCGCCCGGCGCGCATCAATTCTTCGGCGATCTGCACGCCCGAGGAGCCGGCACCGACGACCAGCACCGCGCCTTGCGGCAGCTGCTCGGGGTTGAAATAGGCCGCGGAGTGGATCTGGTGCAGCTGCTCATCCTTGGGCGCGATGGCCGGGATGACCGGGCGCTGGAATGGGCCGGTGGCCGCAACAATACGGTTGGCGCGGATCACGCCTTCGTTGGTTTCGACGGTGAAGCCTGGGCGGTCGGCGTTGCGCACCACCTTCTTCACTTCGATACCGGTGCGCACCGGCAGGTTGTATTTGCGCACGTACTGCTCGAAGTAGTCGGCAACCTGGTCCTTGCCAGCAAAGGCATCGGCGTCGAGGTTGAATTCAAGGCCTGGGAAGCGGTCGTGCCAGACCGGGCCGTTGGCCACCAGCGAATCCCAGCGGCCGGTGCGCCAGGCCTCGGCGATGCGCTTGCGCTCCAGCACCAGGTGCGGCACGCCGAGCTTGCTCAGGTGTTCGCTCATGGCCACGCCGGCCTGGCCGGCGCCGACTACCAGGGTGTCGATTTCGATATTGTTCAGTGTCATGTCCGAGCCCTTGTTCAGGCGGTTTTTGTCAGGTCGGTTGTGGAGGACCGCCGTTACCTGGGGCCAGACTAGGGATGCCGCCGAAATCGCGAAAATAGTATTTAGCTAGTGCTTGCCGATAAAACGGCGAAGGCCTTGAAAGACAAGGCTTGCAGCGATGATTCAGGGCATTTTTCGAGTGTTTTCGAGGGCGCTGCGCGGCCTTAGTTTTTTCCTCTTCAAGGCACAGGAAAAAGGTCGTTTCGCGCACTAGAGGGTTCTGTTCAGATTGCCTGCAATCGCACAGAACAACAGGAGCATTCACATGACCTTTTCCATCATCGGGCGCTGCCAGGAAACCGGCCAGGTCGGCATTGCCATCAGCTCGTCGAGCATCGCCGTGGGCGCCCGTTGCCCGTGGGTGCGGGCCGGTGTCGGCGCCGTTGCCACCCAGAACATCACCTTGCCTGCACTGGGCCCACAGATTCTCGATGCCCTGGAGCAAGGCCAGCTGCCACCCGCGGCGGCGCTGGACCGGGTACTCAGCGCCAATGGCTGGAGCGAATACCGCCAGGTCACGGTGATCGACAGCAACGGCCAGGTGGCGCTGTTCACCGGTAAAGAAGCTTTGGGCGTGCACAACGCCGTGGCCGGCGAGCAGTGCGCGGCGGCCGGTAACCTGTTGTCTTCGGTGCAGGTGATAGAGGCCATGGTGCAGGCCTTCGAGCAGGCCGGTGGGCACCTGGCCGATCGCCTGCTGGCGGCCATGCACGCGGCGATGGCCGCCGGTGGCGAGGCCGGGCCGGTGCATTCGGCGGCGATAAAGATCGCCGGCGAGTTGACCTGGCCGCTGGTGGACCTGCGCGTGGACTAGGCCGAGCAAGACCCGATCGGTGAACTCGACGGCCTGTGGCAGGCCTACCGCCCGCAGATGCAGGACTACGTCACCCGCGCCCTGGACCCCACCACCGCGCCAAGCTACGGGGTGCCGGGCGATGAGTGAGTTCAGCAGCCGCGCGTTGCTTGCGCGGTTGGTCGGCTTTGCCACGGTCAGCCGCGATTCCAACCTGCAACTGATCGAGTTCGTGCGCGACTACCTAGCCGGGCTTGGCGTGCACAGCGAGCTGTTCCTCAACCCGGAAGGCACCAAGGCCAACCTGTTCGCCACCATCGGCCCCGACGGTGTGGGCGGCGTGGTGCTGTCGGGGCATACCGATGTGGTGCCGGTGGACGGCCAGGCCTGGACGCTCGAGCCGTTCAGCCTGACCGAGCGCGATGGCCGCCTGTATGGCCGTGGCACCGCCGACATGAAAGGCTTCATTGCCTCGGTGCTGGCGGCGGTGCCGGCGTTTCTCGCGCAGCCGCTGCGCATGCCGGTGCACCTGGCGTTTTCCTATGACGAAGAGGTTGGCTGCCTGGGCGTGCGCTCGATGCTGGCGGCGCTGCAACAGCGGCCGAACAAGCCGCGGCTGTGCCTGATTGGCGAACCCACCGAGCTCAAGCCTGTGCTCGGGCACAAGGGCAAGCTGGCCATGCGCTGCCAGGTGCAGGGCGCGGCGTGCCATTCGGCGTATGCGCCTTATGGGGTCAATGCCATCGAGTACGCCGCCAAGCTGATCGGCAAGCTGGGTGAAATCGGCGAGGCACTGGCACTGCCCGAGCACCATGACGCGCGCTTCGATCCGCCGTTCTCGACGGTGCAGACCGGCGTGATCAATGGCGGCAGGGCGCTGAACATCGTGCCCGAGGAATGTGCATTCGACTTCGAAGTGCGTGCCTTGCCAGGGTTCGAGGCGCAGGCCGTGGCCGACCAGTTGCAGACCTATGCCGAGGCCGAGTTGCTGCCGCGCATGCGCAAGGTCAATGGCGCCAGTGCGATCCGTTTGGCGCCCTTGAGTGCCTACCCGGGGCTGGCCACGCCGGCAGACAGCGAAGCGGCGCGGTTGGTGGCGCTGCTCAGTGGCTCGGAGGCGTTCGGCACGGTGGCGTTTGGTACGGAAGGTGGGCTGTTCGACCAGGCCGGCATTCCCACGGTGGTGTGCGGGCCAGGGAGCATGGACCAGGGGCACAAGCCGGATGAGTTCGTCAGTGTCGAGCAGTTGCAGGGATGTGATGCGATGTTGCTGAGGCTGGTGGATTACCTCAGGCAGGGGGAGTAGTGCTGGCCCCATCGCCGGCAAGCCGGCTCCCACAGGATGGGTGTGGGAGCTGGCTTGCCGGCGATGGGGCCGCAGGGCTTAGAAGGTCGCCTTGACCTGCAGCCCCACTACCAGCGCGTTGTCGATGTCCTTCCCGGAGAACGCGCCTGGCTCGATGATGTACTGCACATCGGGCCGCAGGTTCAGCCACGGCGTGGCCTGGTAGCCATAGCTCAGTTCGATCAACTGCTCGGCGTTGTCGATGTTGGGGAACGGCTGCCCGGCATTGAACGCGGCGTCTTCCAGCACGTCACGGCTGCGCGGGTTGGGCACGGCGCGGCCATAGCCCAGCGCCACGGTGTCACGTGGGCGGCCGGCGAACGGCTGGTACAGCACCACGCCTGCGCCATACCACTTGGTGAACGGCGACGCCGCCTCGCTCGACGCCGAGTACTGGCCGAAGGCGTGCAGGCTGCGGCCCGGCGAGCCGGCATCGTTCCACACCGCCTGGTCGACCAGCAGGTAATGGCCGCCACGGCCGGACACTTGCTTGTCACTGCCGATGCGCTTCACGTCGGAGCTGTCGTAGTAGTAACCCAGCTTGTATTCACCGGGCAGCTCGCCCTGCAGCTTGTACACCAGCTCCACCGGCAGCACGGTGCCAGTGGTGTGCTTGGGCCCCAGGTGCCAGGCGCGGCTGGAGTTGCCGTTGCTTTGCGGGTCGACGTTGAACGCCGCCACGCGCAGCTGCCAGGACGGCGACAGGTCGTACTTCACCCGCGCGCCGAGGTGGGCGTTGGGGTAGTTGGTCCAGCCGCTGCCGCCGGACATGTTCAGCGGGTGGCCGCAGAAACCGGCGTTCATGAAGTTGCACAGGATGCCGCTGTCCAGGCCGCCGAGGTCGTTGCCCATGGCCATGTAGCCGAGCTTGACGTTGAGCGCGGGGGTGAACAGCGTGCGCTCGTAGCTCAGCTCGGTCAGGCGGGTGTACAGGCCACCGTAGTTTTCCTGGATCGGCAGGCGGTTGCCCACCAGGTCTTCCGAGGCGCTGTTGCCGCGGCGGTCGTTGATGGTCAGCTGGATTTTGCCGCCGTTGTCCAGGCCGTACAGTTTCGACAGGTCGAACTGCGCACCCAGCTTGATGTTCTGCGAGTAGCGGGCCGAGCGGTGCAGGCCGCCATGGGCGTTGTAGGCGGCTTCACCGCTGTAGTCGCCGGTCAGCTTGACGCCGTCTTCCTCGAGCTGGTGGCGCAGGCCGCCCCAGTCGCCGGTCAGGGTGTTGCGGGTCATCAGGTCGCCATCGGCCAGGGCGGTGGTGCTGGCCAGGGCGAGAAGCAGGGCAGAGGATGTGTAGCGCATTGCGAGGTTCTTTCCTGGGGTTTTTTGCTGTTATTCATGGCCTCTTCGCGGGGCAAGCCCGCTCCCACAGGATCTCCTTGCAGCTTGAAGAAGCTGTGATCCCTGTGGGAGCGGGCTTGCCCCGCGAAGAGGTCGGTACGGCTTATGGCAGTGCGTAAGAAATCACATAGTCGCCACGGTCAGTCGACTGGCGGGCGCCACCGGCGGTGATGACCACGTACTGCTTGCCGGTCTTGGGCGAAACGTAGGTCATCGGGCCGCCCTGGCTGCCGACTGGCAGGCGCGCCTTCCAGATCTCGTTGCCGTTGCTGCTGTCGTAGGCGCGCAGGTAGAAGTCCTGGGTGCCGGCGATGAAGATCAGGCCGCCTTGGGTCGACAGGGTGCCGCCCAGGGTGGGCAGGCCGATCTTGATCGGCAGGTGCATGCGGATGCCCAGGGGGCCGGTGTCTTCCACGGTGCCGACCGGTACCTGCCAGGCCACCTGGCGGGTCTTCATGTCGATGGCGGTGAGGGTACCGAACGGCGGCGCCTGGCACGGGATGCCGGCGACCGACAGGAAGCGGTTCTTGTTCACCGCATACGGGGTGCCCTTGAGCGGCACGGCGCCCATGCCGGTGTTCAGGGCTTCGCCACCGGAGGCGGCTGCGGCCTTGTTCTGCGACGGGATCATCTGGATCCACAGGCCCAGGCGCATGTCGTTGACGAAGATGAAGCCATGCACCGGGTCAGTGGAGATGCTGCCCCAGTTCATGCCGCCCAGCGAACCCGGGAAGCTCAGCGACAGGTCGGTGCCTGGCGCGGTGTACAGGCCGTCGTAGCGCATCTTCTTGAAGTCGATGCGGCACAGCAGTTGGTCATACGGGGTGGCGCCCCACATGTCCGACTCGGTCAGGGTCTGCGCGCCGATCTGCGGCATGCCGACCGATTTCGGCTGGGTCGGGGAGTACGGCTCGTTGGGGATGTTGCTTGGCTTGACCGGCACTTCGTCGACCTGGGTCAGCGGCTTGCCGGTGGCGCGGTCGAGCACGTAGATCTGGCCAGCCTTGGTGCCGATCACCACCGCAGGCACGGTCTGGCCGTCGTCCTTGGTGAAGTCGATCAGGCTCGGCTGCATCGGCAGGTCGAAGTCCCACAGGTCGTTGTGCACGGTCTGGTACACCCACTTCTGGTTGCCGGTGGTGGCGTCCAGGGCCAGCACCGAAGCGCCGTAGGTGTGGTCCAGGGTGTTGCGTTCAACGCCGTAGATGTCGGTGGACGAGGAGCCCATCGGCAGGAACAGAGTATTCATCGCCGGGTCGTAGGACATCGGCGCCCAGCTGTTCGGGGTGCTGCGCACGTAGGTGCTGTCGCCCTGCGGTGCCTGGCGATCCTCGGGGTTGCCCGGGTCGAAGGCCCAGCGCATTTGCCCGGTGATTACGTCGAAACCACGGATCACGCCGCCTGGCATGTCGGTCTGGACGTTGTCGGCAACACGGCCGCCCACCACCACGGTGGTACCGGCCATCAGCGGCGCGGACGACAGCTGGTAGTAGGAGTCCGGCACGTCACCCAGGCCTGCCTTGAGGTTGACCTGGCCGTTGTTGCCAAAGCCCTGGCAGAACTCGCCGTTGTCGGCGTCGACGGCGATCAGGCGGCCGTCGATGGTGTTGGTCAGCAGGCGGCGCTGGCAGTTGGCGCCGGCCGGCACGCTGCCGCCGGTGATCGGCGAGCTGTTCGGCTGGGTCGGCTGGGCGATGGCGGCGGTGGCGTCGAAATAGGCCATGCCGCGGCAACGCTGCCAGACCTTGGACTGGGCGTTGATGGCGTTCTTCCACAGCTCCTTGCCGGTGTCGGCATCCAGCGCGATCAGGTTGTTGTGCGGGGTGCAGATGAACACCTTGTTGCCGATCTGCAGTGGGGTCAGCTGGTCTTCGGCACCGTTGCCGTCGCTGATGGCCACGTCACCGGTGTGGTAGGTCCAGGCCACCTTGAGCTTGTCGACGTTGTCGCGGTTGATCTGGTCGAGCGCGGCGAAGCGGCTGCCACCTTCGGTGTTGCCGTAGTGCGCCCAGTCTTTCTGCGCCTTGCCGGCTTCGACCGGGGTCATGCCCGGGCCCTTGCCGTTGGGGGCGACGCTTGGGTGGGCAACGAACATGTTGCCGGCGGCGATCACCAGCACCACGGCCAGCACGCCGGCGATGCCGTAGGCACCGCGGCCGGCGCTGGCGCCGCTGGCACGTGCCAGCAGCGGGTAGACCAACGCCACCACCATGCCGATCGCGCCGAACATGAACAGGCGCGAGAACAGCGGCCAGAACACCAGGCCGGTGTCGACCACTGCCCAGATCGCGGTACCGAGCAGGAAGGCTGCGTACAGCCAGGCGCCGGCCTTCTTGCGGCGGGCGATGAGCACACCGGCGATGGCCATGGCCAGGCCGCCGATCAGGAAGTACCAGGAACCGCCCAGGCCGGCCAGCTTGACGCCGCCAGCGGCGAGGAGCAGGCCGAGCAGGGCGATGACCACGCCCAAGCCGACCAGGAGGATTTTTGTGGCGCCAACGGCGCGCGGTGTTTCGTTCATGCCAGGGATCTCAGCAGGTGGAATGCGCGCAGTTTAAGCCCTTAGCAAGCTAATTAACAAGTTAGTACATAATCTTGTGAGGCTGATTGTCGCAGGCTTGAACTTGCAGGTTTGTCGCGAAAAGTTTAGATCAGGCAGTGAACAATGCCTTAAAAGTGGGTGTTTGTTCGTGTTCCGAATGCTGCTCAGACTTTTGTATTAGGCAAGGAGGGCCTGCCGCAAGCAGGCCCCTTTTTTGCCTAGAACTGATAGGTGCCGGTGAGGATGGCCGCTCGGCTGGCGCCATACTCGATGGCCGACGAACGTGCGGCGTTGCCGTTCTGCTGACGCACGCGCTCCACGTAGGCTTTGTCGAACAGATTGTTGACGTTCAACTGCAGGTCGAGCTGGCGGTTGACCTGGTACCCGACCATGGCGTTGTGCAGCCAGTAGGCATCGAGCTTGGCGTTGGTGCTGGAGGTGACGTTGCGTTCGCTGACATAGCGGGCGCCATAGCCGAAGGTCCATGTGGGGGTGAGCTGGTAGGTGGTCCACAGGTTCAGCGAACGCGGCGGGGTGTTGCCCAGCGCCTGGCCCTTGCTGGCGAAGCCGTTACTACCTGCGGCCGCCTTGAGGGTCTCGCTGTCGAGGAAGGTGTAGTTGGCGAATACCGTCCAGCGTTCGCTCAGGTGGCCCGTGAGCCCCAGTTCCAGGCCTTGCACGCGTTGTTTGCCGGACAGCACGGTGGAGCCGTCCGCCAGCGTTTCGCGGGCGTTGCTCTTGACGATATGAAACAGCGCGGCGTCCAGCTCCAGTCGCTGGTCGAGCATCAGCCACTTGCTGCCCAGTTCCCAGGTCTGATTCCTTTCCGGCGCGAGCCCTTCGGTGGTTGCGCTCAGGCCCCGCGCGTTACTGGCCAGTGACTCGGCCGAAGGGTTGAAGGAGGTGCCCCAGGCAAGGTAGACGCGCCCGTGCTCGGTGGGTTTGTAGACCAGCCCGGCCCGGCTGCTGACGGTATGGTCGAGGCTGTCGAAGGCCGAGGTGCGCTCGTGGGCCGGGGAGTACCCCTTGGCGCTGCCGGCGAAGCGGTCATGGCGCAGGCCCAAGTGCAGGTCCCAGCGCTCGTTCAAGGCGATGGTGTCGAACAGGTAGAGGGCCTGGTTGTCCAGCGCGGTTTCGGTGTAGCCCGAAACTGCCTTTTGCACGGGGCCGCTCCAGTAACCGGGCGGGTTCTCCAGCGCGTAGCCGTTGGCGGGGTAGCGCGGGGTGCCCAGGCCATGGTTGTAGGTTTTCAGCGCCAGCGTTTCGCGTGACAGCTCCACGCCCATCACCCAGTCATGTTCCAGGCCCAGCAGCCGGTGGTGGCCACGCAGGCTGGTCTGGCTGATCCACATCTGCGTGGTGGCGTCGCGGCCGTAGCCCTGCGGGCCGGCCGGCAGGTAACGCCCGGGGGGCAAACCGCGGGTGCTGACGTGGGAGGCGGAGACCACGGTGTCACGCCTGAGCTGGCTGTAGCGGGCCAACTGCTGCAACTGCAGTTGTTCGTTGAAGTCATGTTGCAGATCGAGCGTCAGCTGGTTCTGCTCGATGTGCTCCTTGTCGAGGTTCTTCCAGCCGAAGTATTGGTCGCGCTCGACACCCGCCAGGCGCTTGCCGTCCAGCGCCGGCACGCCGTAGTCGGGCAGGTTGTCGTCGACCTGGTGCAAGGCGCTCAGGGTCAGCCAGGTGGCGTCACTCAGGCCCAGTTGCAGGGCCGGGGCGATGCCCCAGCGCTGCTGGTCGATGCCGGGGCGGCCGGGCACTTCGTTGCGGTGCGCCATCAGGTTGAGGCGCGCCGCGCTGCCCTGGCCGACAGCGGCCAGCGGCTGGTTGCTGTCCAGGGTCAGGCGTTGATAGCCGGCGCTGCCCAGGCTGCCGCCCAGGCGGGTGAAGGCCTGGTGGTCGGGCTGCTTGCTGACGAGGTTGATGTTGCCGCCGGTGGCGCCGGCCCCGCCGAACACTGAGCTGGGGCCTTTGATCACCTCTACCTGTTCGAGGTTGAAGGTGTCGGAGCGCGTGGTCTGGGCGCTGTCGCGCAAGCCGTCGACCTGGATGCTGTTGCTCGCCGAAAAGCCGCGGATGTTGATGTTGTCGCCAGAGCCGCCACCACCTTCACCGGCGTTGAAGGTGATGCCGGAAACATTCGACAGCACCTGGCGCAAGCCCAGCGCCTGCTGCTGGGCAAGCACCGGGGCCGGGACCACGGTGATGGTCTGCGGGGTGTCGAGCAATGGGGCCAGTTGCTTGATCGAGGCCGAGCGTTCGGTACGGGGGCTGGTCGAGGCGGGCGCGTTGACCTGCGTCTCTTCAAGCTCGACCAAGGGTTGCACGGCGAGGGCATTGCCACACAGGGAGGCGGCGCCCAGGCCAAGGGCGGAACTGCGCAGCGCGCTGCGCAGGGTACGGTCGGTTGTAAGGTGGTGCATGCGTGAATGTCCAGCGTTGGTGAGTGAAGCCGGGCTGTGAGTGGTTTTCACAGGCGAGCGGGGGCACTGCGCCATGGCCAAGGGCCGCGCAGGGGTTCAAGAAAAAAGTGTCGGGGCGATCAGGTCAGCTGGCAGGCCAGGGCGTTGCGGTGCCGTAGAACACGGCTAGCCAAACGGTATGGCTGCCCTGGGCGGTCCACTCCACGCGGTGCCGGCAGTGGGCCGGGATGTCCAGGCAATCGCCGGGTGCCAGCAGCCGGGTGTGGGCTTCATGCTCCAGGCGCAGGCCGGCACTGCCGCTCAGCAACAGGATCCATTCGTTTTCGGGCTGGTCGTACCAGAAGCCGGACGGGCTGCACTGGCCGCTGGAAACGATGCGTTCGATACGCAACCCGGGGCGCTTGAGCAGGTCGTCGACCCACTCCGGCGCGGCGGGGTTGCAGGAAGGGAGAGGGGTGAGGAGGTTGGAGGGTGTCATAGGGAATCTCGCTCTACAGGAGTTCATTCACTATGGACTTCATCGAAAATCGGCGCGCCTCATGGGCACCTACTCAGCGTGTAGGACTTTTCTGAGGCGCTAGGCAAAAGGATACATATGGACAAGTTTCTGCCGATTCTGCGCGTTATCGGCTGAGCGGCAAGGCCACGCCAATCAGCGCGAACAGGCTGCCGCAGCAGCGGTTGAAGCCCTTGCCGCCCTTGGCCAGCCAAGGGCGCACGCGAAATGCCATCCGTGCCAGCAGGTACTCGACCACGAACTCCACGCTGGCGAAAGTCGCCGCCATGATCACGAACTGCAGCAGCAACCCGCGTTGCGGGTCGAGAAACTGCGGCAGGAATGCGCCATAGAACAACAGCACCTTGGGGTTGGCCACCGCCGACAGCAGGCCCTGGCGGAACAGGTCGGCGTTGCCCAGGCTGGCCGTGCGCTGGCTGGCCTCCAGCTGCAAGGCCGGGCTGCGCCAGAGCTGGATGCCCAGCCACAGCAAATAGGCCCCGCCCACCCATTTGAGCACGGTCAGCACCGAAGCCGAGGTTTGCAGCAGGGCGCTCAAACCGAACATGGCCAAGGCAATCAGCGCACTGAAGCCGAACACCCCGCCGACGATGGTGAACAAGGTGCGCCGGGCGCCATACAGCGCACCGTGGGTCAGGGCCAGCAAGCTGTTGGGGCCGGGGGTGAGCGACAGGCCGATGCTCGCCAGCAGGTAGAGGAGCCAGGTATCCAGTGCCATGGAAAATGCCTTGAGTTCGAGATGGCCGCCAGTTTAAGGGACGGCGCGCGATGCCGAGGGTATTATCTAGACATTCCATGGTGTTATCTGGACGCGCCGGTCATGACCCCCGATATCCGCTTGCTGGTTCTGCCGTTGCCGGACTTTGCCCTGCTGCCCTTTGGCGCCTTTCTCGACAAGCTGCGTTTCAGTGCAGACGATGAGGACTACAGCCGCCAGCGCTATTGCGCCTGGACACTCGGCGGCTTGGCCGGCGAACCCGTGGTGTCGAGCAGCGGCGCGGTGCTGCAGGTCGAGGCCATTGCCGAGCAGCGCCTGGCCGACTACGACTACCTGGTGCTGTTCGGCGGTCGCAATGCCGAGGCAACGGCGCGCTTGGCGGGGCAGTACAAAAGCCTGCTCACGCGCGCAGCCCGGGCCGGCGTGAAGCTGGTCGGCATCGACAATGCCGCGTTCCTGCTGGCGGCCTGCGGCTTGCTGGACGGGCACAAGGTGGTGGTGCACTGGCGGCACGAGGCCGAGTTCCGCGCCAGTTTCCCCCACCTGGAGCTGCTGCCCGAGCAGTTGTACTGCATCGACGGGGCGCGCATCACCTGCGCGGGAGGCACTGCGGCCATCGACCTGGCGGTCGAGCTGTTGTCACGCAGCTGTGGACGCGCGCGTGCGCTCAAGGGGTTGGCCGACATGCTGGTGGACGAGTCCAGGGACAGCCGCCATGCCTTGCGCTCGCTGGAGGCCGGCCCAGGCCAGGGGCGCCAGGTGCAGCGCGCCCTGGCACTGATGCGTCATCACCTGGCGGCGCGCCTTTCCATCGAGCAGTTGGCGCTGGATCTGGGCATCAGCCGGCGCCAGCTGGACCGCCAGTTCCAGGCCAGCCATGGCATGAGCGCCAAGGCCTGGTGGCAGGAGATGCGCCTGCAGCAGGCGCGCTGGCGGTTGCTCAACTCCAGCCACAGCCTGGGGCAGATTGCCGACGAGGTAGGGCTGGGCGATGCCAGCTACCTGGGGCGCTGCGTGCGCCAGCGTTTTGGTTGCACGGCGCTGGCGTTGCGCAGGGGCGCTTGAGGGCGCAGAGGTTAGAGCTTGTGGGGTATTGGTGGGAGCGGGCTTGCCCCGCGAAGAGGCCCGCCCTTACACCTGCGCTGCTTGGCACGGGCTACGCCCGTGTTCGCGGGGCAAGCCCGCTCCCACAATCAAGGCACTTGCGCAGCATAAAGCACAGCCTGTTCACTGCGGGGTGCCGAACAGCCCCGTCCAATAGATGCCGGCGTCGCTTTTCGGGTCCACGGCATAGGCGGCGCCGAGCTCGCGGTAGTCCGGATTCATCAGCGTCGCGCAATGCCCGGGGCTGGCCAGCCAGCCATCCACCACCTTCTGCGCGGTGTCACGCCCGGCGGCGATGTTCTCGCCAATCTGCTGGTACAGGTAGCCTGCCAGCTCCGCACGGTCGCCCGGGGTGCGCCCGTCACGGTCGATATGGTCGAAGAAGTTCTGGTTGGCCATCGCCCGCGTATGGGTCGCCGCCACGCCGGCCAGGGTGGTGTTCCAGCTCAGCGCCGGCGCTGCGGCGAACGGCTGGCCGCCGCATTGGCGCGGCGCCTTGCGCGCAACGTTGATCGCCTGCAGCAGCTTCTGCCCCTCGGCCTGCCAGTCGCCCAGGCGCCCGCTGAGCAGCGGGCGGGCGAGGACGATGCGCCAGTCGCGGCCCTCCTGGCTGACACCGATATCGACGAACTGCGGGTCGAGCACCACCTGGCAGAAGCTCTCTTCGATGGCATGCATGGCGGCGCGGGCATCGCGCGGGCCAGATAGGCTGATGGCCTGGACATTGACCATCGGGTAGGCGGCGCGGGTCATGGCCTGTTGCAGGTCGCGGGTACCTTCCGGCGACAGGTCCAGGCGGGTGTCGCTGTTGAGCGGCGGCAGTTCCAGCGATGCCTCGCCACCACAGGGCTGGGCCTGGCTGCGGTAGGCATTGATCGAATCGATCAGCTGCGCCTCTTCGCCGGTGGCAGCCAGGCTCCCGGTCGAGATGACCAGGCCCAGCGACAAGGCGGCAACGGATGACAGGACGCGCATGTGGATCTCCCTGTGACTGGCAGCGTCTTGGTATGCGCTGCTCATCCTACACAAGCCCAAGGTTTTTGGCCCGGAATCGTGCGAAGCAAAGTTGAGCGCCGGCAAAGGCTTGCGGGCGGCAAAAGAGGGAGTAGACCATGGGTCGCCAGAAAAGTGCGAATGGGTGGTAATCATTCGCACCATCAGCTGCTGCCGATGCGCTCAGCGTGCCAGGGCCTGGTTGGGTTTGTAGAACAGGAAGTGCCGGGTTTCGGCTGTCTTGCGGTAGGCCTTGGCCCAGTCGGGATGTACGTTGCGATCATGGAAGTAGAGCGCGCCGCCGGTTGTATCCTTGAGCTGCTGGTTGAGCGCCTTGCGCGCGATTTCCTTGGCCACGTCGTAGCGCTGCGCCTCCTCGACCTGGTCGGGGCGCCCGTCGCACCACCAGGAAAACTGGCACGACTTGCTTTCCACCCCTTGCTTGACCACGCCGCAGATGGTGTTGGGGAAGCCCTCGTGGCCCAGGCGGTTGAGCACCACGCTGGCGACCGCGCTCATGTCCTGCGCATCGGCGCCCTTGGCTTCCCAGTAGATGGTGCGGGCCAGGCAGGTAATGCTGTCATCCATCGGCGCCTGGCCTGCGGGGTCGACTGCCTTGACCTCGCCGGGGCTCAGGGTTTCGGCTTTTTTCGGCGGTGGGGCGTCATTGGCCACCTTTTCTTCGAGCACCTGCGCCTTGTCTTCGGCCACTGCGGCCTTGGCAGTGTCGGCGGCATGCAAGGGGCCTGCGAGCAGGGCCGTGGTCAATCCGATCACCATCCACGAGCAGCGCATGGTTGAGCTTCCCAAATGTGCGTTGCCTCACAGTCTAGCCAAGCGCCATCACTTGAGCGTAAGCATTAGCACCAAAGGCAGGGTGACGGCGGCAAGCACGGTCTGCAGGGCGATGATGGTGGCCATCAACGGGGCGTTCCCGCCCATCTGCCGGGCCATGACATAGGACGATGAAGCCGTCGGCAGCGCCTGGAACAACACCGCCACCACCGCCGCCTGGCCACCCAGGCCCAGCAGCCGGCACAGGCCCCAGGTGGTCAGCGGCATGACCAGGAACTTGAACATCGACGCCGCCATCAGCGGCCGCACCTGTTGGCCAACGCTCGCGCCACCCAGCGCCGCGCCTACGCACAGAAGGCCCAGGGGCAGGGCCGCCTGGCCCAGGGCCTTGACCGTCGGCTCCAGGCCCGCCGGCAGGCCCAGCCCGGTCACCCGTAGCAGCAGCCCGCCGGCGCAGCCGACGATCAACGGGTTGGCAAAAATGGCCCGCAGCACCGTGGCCGGCGAGCTGTGGCGGGCGCTGAAGCGCGCGAACACCAGCACGCACAGCAGGTTCACCAGCGGCACGATGGCAGCGTTGGCCACGGCCGCCAGGGCGATGCCGGCGCTGCCGTAGATGCCGGCGGCGAGGGTGGCGCCGATGTAGTTGTTGAAGCGCACGCCACCCTGGAACACCGAGGTGAAATCGGCGCCATCGTGGTTCACCGCGCCCTGGTAGAGCACCAGCAGCACGGCGCCAAGCAGGGTCGAGAGCATCAGCACACCGACCATGCCCAGCACCGGTACGCCATCGAGGTTGGCGGTGGCCAGGCCATGGAGAAACAGCGACGGCAGCAGCACGTAGTAGCTCAGGCGTTCGGCACCTGGCCAGAAGCTCTCGGCGAGAAAGCCGCGGATGCGCAGCAGCGTGCCCAGGGCAATCAGCAGGATGATGGGCACTAAGGTGGTCAGCAGCAGGTGGAGCATGGCGGGCGTTCCGTGATCGGGTACGGGCACAGGTTAGCGGCACCGATCAATCATTAAAAACGCGTATTTCTGCAGCCACCGTTGAGGAAAACTGCACGGTAAGTCACGCCTCAAGTGCAGTCTTGAGCACCGCGCTCAAATGCCGCCGCTGGCTTTTCTCGTGTTCCAGCAACACTACCCGGCGTTTGAGCTGTGGCTCGCCGAAGGGCAGGCAGGTTGCCGCTGGCAGCCTTTGCAAGTCGTCGTCAGCCATCGGGATGATCGCCACCCCCAGCCCCATGACCGCCATGCTCGCCAGCGCTTCCTGGCTGTCCAGCTCCATCTGTTCACTGACCTGCAGGTGCTGGCGGCGCAGCTCCTGCTCGATCTGCCGGCCCGCCCAGGCGCGCTTGTCGAAGCGCAGGAAAGGCTGGCTGGCCAACAGCTGGGGCAGGCTCTGGCCGGCGAGTTCGGGGCTGGCGATGGCCCAGAAGCGGTCTTCGAACAGCGGGGTGAAGTCCAGGCTCTGCGGGTAGGGCATGACCGGCTCGGTGGTGATCGCCGCATCCAGCTCGCCGTCCTCCACGCGCCGCGCCAGCTCTGCCGACATGCCCGAGGCCACGCTGATGTGCAGGTCCGGGTGGTGCGCCTTGATCCACACCAGCGCCTTGGGCAGGCGGCGCGCCAGCACGGTGTGGATCGCGCCCAGGCGCAGGCGGCCACGCAGGCTCGGCCCGCTGGCCAGGGCATCGGCCAGTTCGTCGTAGGCCGCCAGGATGGTTTCGGCGCGCGCCACCGCCAGCTGCCCGGCCTCGGTCAGCACCACCTGGCGCCGGCTGCGGTCGAACAGCACCACCTGCAGTTCGTCTTCGAGGGTCTTGATGTGCAGGCTCACCGCCGACGGCGTCAGGCTGAGCAGGTCGGCGGCACGGGCGAAGGTGCCGTGGCGGGCGATGGTCACCAGGGTGCGCAGGGCTTTGAGAGACACGCGGGCAGGCTCCGGGGTTGAGCGGGCGAGGCGCTATTGTGTTTCAGTCTGTGGCTGGAGGGAATGCCTGCAAGCCTTGGCAGTCCGATCTCTTGCGCGGGCGCTATGCCCGTGTCACCTGCCATGGAGAAAACCGATGAAAGCAGCGCTATTGACCGCATTACTGGCCTCTACCGGCCTCGCCCAGGCCGCGCAGACCGTGGAGTTGAAGCTCGCCGGGCCAGACGGCCCCGGCAAGTCGATCGGCACCATCAGCATCGAGCAGAACAAATACGGCACCCTGCTCACCCCCGACCTCAAAGACCTGCCGCCGGGGGTGCATGGCTTCCACCTGCACCAGAACCCGTCCTGCGCCCCCAGCGAAGAAAACGGCAAGCCCGTGCCCGCCGGCGCGGCAGGCGGCCATTGGGACCCGGGCAAGAGCAATGCGCACAAGGGCCCGTATGACGACAGCGGCCACCGCGGCGACTTGCCGGCGCTTTATGTCGGTGCAGACGGCAAGGCCAGCTACCCGGTGCTGGCGCCGCGGCTCAAGGCTGACGACTTCAAGGGCCACGCGTTGATGGTGCATGCCGGCGCTGACAACCACAGCGACCATCCGGAAAAACTCGGCGGCGGTGGTGCCCGCTTCGCCTGCGGCGTCGTGCAGTAAAGCGCCTCAGGGCTGGCGCTCGGCCACCGCCCGCAAGGTGCGCAGGGTAACGACCGGCGCATCCACCACGAAGCGGTTGGCCAGCCAGCCGGGCACATCGCCGGCCGGGTCGGCCTGCAACTGGTAGGTCACTTCGGTTTCGCGCTCGCCCAGCGGCTTCATCACCCACTCGCCATTGAGGTGTTGCACGCGGATCAGCCCGGGTTCCTCGGGCAGCTTGTTGGGCTCGGCGCTCAGGTGGCGCACCAGGGTGCCGTCGTCCAGGCGTTCGGTGGTGACCTTGAGGATGATGTCGCGCGGCAGCGTCGGCCACGGCAGGTTGGTGGTCAGGTACACCCAGGTGCTGTCGCCGTCGACCCCGACCAGGCGCATCTGGTCACAGGCATACAGCCATTTGCAGGCCACGCGCAGGTTCTCCTGCAGGTCGACCAGGGTGCGCACGCTGGCCTTGATGGTGCTGACACCACGAAATTGCTGGTAGGGGGAATCTGCCGCGCCGCTGAGGTAGACGCGAATGCCTTCGCGGTCGTAGGCCAGGTTCCAGCCATCGTCGGCCAGGGCGCTGGTGGCCAGCAGCAGGGCGCCAAGCAGCAGGCAGCGGTTCATGGCGAGTACCGCGCAAAAGGGGAAACTGCAGTATGCGCGGCAAAAACAAAGCCCGCCAGGTTGGCGGGCTTCGTTCAGCAACCTGGGATCAACGCTTGGGGTTGAGGGTCAGGTGCACGTGACGGTTGACGTCCTTGTACAGCAGGTAGCTGAACTTGCCTGGGCCGCCGGCGTAGCACGCCTGCGGGCAGAAGGCGCGCAGCCACATGAAGTCGCCGGCTTCCACTTCGACCCAGTCCTGGTTCAGGCGGTATACCGCCTTGCCTTCGAGCACGTACAGGCCGTGTTCCATGACGTGGGTTTCAGCGAACGGAATCACGCCGCCCGGCTGGAAGGTGACGATGTTGACGTGCATGTCGTGGCGCATGTCGGCCATGTCGACGAAGCGGGTGGTGACCCAGCGGCCTTCGGTGCCCGGCATTTCGATGACGGTGGCGTTGTCGCGGTGGGTGACGAACGACTCGGGGATGTCCAGGCCTTCGACCTTCTGGTAGTGCTTGCGCAGCCAGTGGAAGGTGACGTTGGACTTGCTGTTGTTGCGCAGGCTCCATTCGGCGCCTGGGGCGAGGAAGGCGTAGCCGCCCTGGCCCAGGGTGTGGAGCTTGCCTTCGACGGTGATGTCGATTTCGCCTTCGACGACGAACACTACGGCTTCGGCGTTCGGGTCTTGCTCAGGGCGCTCGCTGCCGCCTTCCGGGGCCACTTCGACGATGTACTGGGCGAAGGTTTCGGCGAAACCGGTCAGCGGGCGGGCGATGACCCACATGCGCATCTTGTCCCAGAACGGCAGGTGGCTGGTGACGATGTCACGCATCACGCCCTTGGGGATGACGGCATAGGCTTCGGTGAACATGGCACGGTCAGTCAGCAGCTCGGTTTGAGCCGGGTGCCCACCGTGGGGGGCGAAGTAGGAGTGATTCGACATGAACGGTCTCGACTTGTTGTTCTCTCCCCGTGCCTTGGACCACACCGGCCGGTGCGTGCAGGGGATGTGCGGACAGCATATGGGCCAGCCCGCGGCATCCACAAATTAAATGTTGAAATACCCGGTATTTGCTTACTGAATGTGCACCTGCTGGCCTGCATGGGCCTCTGGCAGGCGGTCGCCCTTGCCGAACAGCTTGTGGCGCAAGGTGCCCTCGGCATAGCTCAGGGGATAGCGACCGCGGCGTTGCAGCTCCGGTATCAGCAGCTCGACGACGTGGGTGAGGTCGTCCGGCTGCACGGCGTAGGTCAGGTTGAAACCGTCCACGCCGGTCTGGTCCAGCCAGTGCTCCAGCTGGTCGGCGATGGCCTGCGGGTCACCCACCAGCACCGGGCCGCGGCCGCCAAGGCCGACGAACTCTGCCGCTTCACGCACGGTCCAGCGCCGGTTCGGGTCGGCGGCGGTGAAGGCCGCCAGCGCGGCGCGGCCGGCGTCGTTCTCGACGTATTCGATATGGGTGTCAGGGTCGAGGCCGGCGAAGTCGATGCCGGTCCAGCCCGACAGCAGGGCGAGGGCGGCGTCCAGATCGACGTAGCGGCGGTACTCGGCAAAGCGCGCCTGGGCCTCTTGCGTGGTAGGGGCGACGATCAGCAGCGCCTGGGCATAGATCAGCACCTCGTCGCGGCCACGCCCGGCCTCTTCGCTGGCAAGGCGGATGCCGTCGGCATAGCGGCGCAGTACCGTGGGCGTCGGCCCGCTGATGAACACGCACTCGGCATGGCGGGCGGCGAACTGCTGGCCACGCGCCGAGGCACCAGCCTGGAACAGCACCGGGGTGCGCTGTGGTGACGGCTGGCACAGGTGCATGCCGGGCACCTGAAAATGCTCGCCGGCATGGCCGATGGCGTGCACCTTGCTCGGGTCGATGTAGCGGCCGGTGTCGCGCTCAAGGCGCACGGCGTCGTCTTCCCAGCTTTTTTCCCAGAGCTTGTACAGCACCTGCAGGTATTCCTCGGCCAGGTCGTAGCGCTGGTCGTGGCCAAGCTGGCGGGCCAGGCCCAGGTTGCGGGCGGCGCTGTCCAGGTAGCCGGTGACGATGTTCCAGCCAACCCGGCCATTGCTCAGGTGATCGAGGGTGGACATGCGCCGGGCGAAGGGATACGGGTGCTCGTAGGTCAGCGAAAAGGTCACGCCAAAGCCCAGGTGCTCGGTTACCCCGGCCATCGCCGGTACCAGCAGCAGCGGGTCGTTGACCGGCACTTGCACGCCGCCGCGCAGGGCGGCTTGCGGGCCGCCCTGGTAGACGTCGTAGATGCCCAGCACGTCGGCGATGAACAGCGCATCGAACAGCCCGCGTTCGAGCAGGCGTGCCAAATCGGTCCAGTAGTCCAGGCGGTTGAAGGCCACGCTGGTGTTGCGTGGGTGGCGCCACAGGCCAGGCGACTGGTGGCTGGCGGCATTCATGCTGAAGGCGTTGAAGCGGATCGGGCGGGGCATGGCTGGGGCTCTTCGGTCAAGGCAGCACGGAGGTCGGGTAGACGGCATCGGCCACCTGCAGCTTGTGCGGGATCAGGCCCAGGCCCTGGAAGGTGTCGGCCAGCTTCTGCTGTTCGGCGACGATCTGCGGGGTGATGGCCACGGCGTTGTAGTTGCGCCGCTCGCTGGCTACCTGCAGCACGCTGGGGTTGATGCCCAGCTGCGGCGCCAGCAAGGCGGCAACCTCGGCAGGTTTGGCGTTGGCCCACTGGCTGACCTTGCCCAGCTCTGTGAAGAAGGTCTTGAGCAGCGCGCGGTGCTGGTCGGCGAAAGCCGCGGTAGACAGGTAGAAGGTGCGGTTGTTGGTCAGCCCGCTGCCATCACGCAGGCTTTTGAGGCCCGGCTGGCTTTGCGCGGCGGCGAGGAACGGGTCCCACAGGGTGGCGGCCTGCACGCTGCCCGACTGCAGGGCGGCCACGGCATCGGCAGCATTGTTGACGTAGGCCGGGGTGATGTCCTGGTAGCTCAGGCCGGCCTGCTCCAGGGCCACGGCCAGCAGGTACTGGGCATTCCAGCCACGGCCGGTGGCCACACGCTTGCCTTTGAGGTCCTGCACGCTGGCCAGGTGGTCCTGCTCGCGCACTACCAGGCCGATGCCGCGTGGGTAGGGTTGTTCGGCGGCGAGGTAGACCACCGGTTTGCCGGCGGCCTGGGCGAACACCGAAGGCGCATCGGCAGCATGGCCCAGGTCGATGGCACCGGTGCTCAGCGCTTCGAGCAGTTGCGGGCCGGCGGCGAACTCGTGCCAGGTCACTTTCACGCCTTGCGGGGCCAGGGCTTTTTCCAGGGCGCCGCTGCCTTTGAGGATGTTGATGCTGTTGAACTTCTGGTAGCCGATACGCAGGGTCTTGGCGTCATCGGCGACGGCGCTGGACCAGGGCAGCAGGGCGCTGGCGACGGTGGCCAGGAGGCCGCCGACTAGCAGGCGGCGCAGGGGCGAGAAGGCACGGGCGGGCATGGGAGAAGCTCCTTGAACGGCTGGCTGGGGATGTTTCCAGCCTAAGGAGATGGCGTTTGGCTTTCAATTTTTTAATTCCATTTGGTTAGATTGATTTGTTCTTTTTATATCCTTTTGTGTGTGGATGATTTCGCATGACGCCACGCCCGCGAGAAGGTTCCCGCGCATTGACATTTTTTTCACATTCCACTGCTAGGATCCTTTGCACTTTCCAGGAGCCCCAAGCCCATGCCCATCCTGCGCCAGCGCGGCACCCGTATCGCCCTGACCACCACCGCTGCAGTGCTCACCGCCACCCTCGGTTTCTTCGCCTGGCAAAGTTTCTATCCGGTGCAGGCCAGCAATGGCTGGGGCGTCGATGTGCTGCACCGCGACGTGACCAAGGCCGCCTCGCTGCTGGTGCAGGCCGATGGCAGCCTGCTGGTCAGCCGTGAACTGGACGATGGCCGCGGCAGCATCCTCAAGATCACCGCCCAGGGCGAGCGCGTGGTCCTGATCGACAAATTGTCCAAACCCGACGGCATGGTCGCGGCCCAGGGCGGTTGGGTGTTCAGCCAGGAGGGCGGGCAGGCGCCGGTCAGCCTGTCGCGTGATGGCCAGGTCACCCACCTGTTCGACGGCGACAGCGTGCAAGGGCTGTGGAACGATGGCGACCACCTGTACGCGATCGAGGACCGCAAGGGCAATGGCCGGCTGATGCGCTACGAGTGGGCCAGCGGCAAGCTCGAGGTGCTGCGCGCCAACCTGACCGAAACCGAAGGCCTGACCCGCTGCGCCGACGGGCGCCTGCTCTACACCGAAAAGGCCACCGGCAAGGTGCGTGCGCTGGCCGACGATGGCCAGGACCCGGTGGTGGTCGAGGGCCTGCGCAACCCCACCTTCCTGCTGTGCGACCAGCGTGGCCTGTGGATCAGCGAAGACAGCACCCACCGTGCCCGCCTGCTGCGGGTCGATGCCGATGGCACCCAACACACGGTGCTGACCTTCCTCAAGGCGCCCCAGGCCATCACCCCGGACGGCAAGGGCGGTTACCTGCTGGCCGAAGGCGGCCGCAACCGGGTCTTGCACCTGACGCCGCCAGCGGAGCAAAGCACCGCCCAGCGCTAACTACCAGCGTCACGACGAACTTAGGTGGTGGCGCTCATCACGCAGCCGCTCAAGCAGAATCGCGGCGGCGTTACTCGGCCACCAGCAACAGCGACTGCGGCACGGCGCTCTGCGGGTGTTGCGGCTCCTGCAGGCTGGCCAGCCTGAACCCGGCCATGTCCAGTGCATTCAGCCAGCTGGCCAGGGTGCGGAAGTACCACGGTATCGGCTTCCAGTGCCCGGCGAAGCCGCTGAAGGACTCCTCGCGCCAGCCATCCTGGTAGTCGCCGTTGGCCACGCTCCAGGGGTGCAAGGTCTGGATCAGCATCGCGCCCCCGGGGACCAGCAGCGTCTTCAGGGTGGTGAGCAGGGGGATGATGTCCTGCTGCAGCAGGGCGAAGTTGGCGCAGATCAGGTCGTAACCGGCGCCTACGCCTTTGGCGCTTTCGACCAACTGCTCATAGCTGGCCTGGTACACCCGCGGCGAACCGGCCGCCTGCGCCGCGGCGACCAGCGCAGCATCGCCATCCACGCCGGTGGCGTCGATGCCGCGATCGGCCAGGGCGCGCAGCAGCCAACCTTCGCCGCAGCCCAGGTCCAGTACCCGCTCAGGCTGGCGCGCCAGGATGGCCAGCAGGATCGCCTGGTCGGTCACTTGCCGGCGGCTTTCGATGGCGCCGCTGCGCACGGCGTCGATCCAGGCCTGGGCATTGTGCTGCCAGCTTCGCAGCACGGCGGTTTCGCGGCTGGGCATTGCACCCTCCAGTGCAGTGGGATTGCTCAAGCATAGGCGTCCGCCGCAGGGTTTTGCGCTGCCGCCTGCTCGATGCCTTGCAGGGCTGGCCGGCCATAGAACAGCAGCGCGGTCGCCCAACTGGCGAACCAGACGACGATCCCGGCCCAGAAGGTGTGCGACATGTAGTGCCAGCCCTGCAGCACCCGCGTGGTGCCGTACACGAAACCAATCAAGAGGATCGCAACCAGCAGCTTGCGTGCATGCTGCCAGCGGTGGCGCAATGCCACGAAGTACAGGGCCAGCAGGGTGAAACCACTGGAGGCGTGGCCACCAGGCCAGCAGCGGCCATCGCCGGCCTTGCTCAGCAGGGTGAAGTTCTCATACCACTCCTTTTGCAGCTCATGGCCACCGTACAGGGTGGTTTCCACCGGGCAATACACGCTGGTGTGGCTTTTCAGGTAGTGGATCACCGTGGTGCTCAGGGCGAAGGCGACCACCACATACAGCAAGTCGCGGCGATGCTGGGCGGTAAAGCGCAGTACCGGGCTGATACGGGTCTTGTCGAACAGGCGGGTGATCCTCGCGTTCGGGTGGTTTTGCAGGCGTGGCCAGATGAACGACAGCAGCGAGCCGATCACCGCCGCCTCGCCGGTCCAGTCCGGCAGGATGCGTGGCCATTTGTGGGTGACCTTCTCGAACCACTGGTCATGCAGCAGCGGGAAGCTGCCGGTGGCCGGGTCGATCAGCAGGTTGCTGATCCAGCGGTCCAGCTCGGTGAGGTCGAACAGCAAGAAGACCGCCACAGCCAGCGCCAGCGGCAATGCCAGGTTGTTGATGTAGAACGTGGTGCGTGAAGGGGTTGGTGTGGTTTTGGACATGGTTCTGGACATGGTTACTTCCCTGTGACGCTGACGAGTTCGCGCCATTGTTTGGCATTGAGTTGGCCCAGGATATGGGGTTTGCCGTCGCTGCCCTTGGTGACGAACAGCGCGCTGGCGTAGCCACTGTCACGCTGGCCGCCAGGTACGTCCAACTGGCGCTCCAGTTGGTCGATGCAGCCGCTGTGGGTCACCAGGATCAGGTTGCGGGCATCACGCTTGTGGGCAAACGCGGCGTCGGCGAACGTGCTGTCGCATCGCATCAGCCAGTCCTGGGTTTCGATGGCCTTGCCGAAAATGAACGATGCCGTCTGGCGGGTGCGCACTTCCGGGCTTGCAAGCACATCGGCCGCGCCCAGGCCCAGTTGCCTGATGCCGTCGCCCACGGCCTGCGCTGCCTGGCTGCCATCGACGGTGATGCCGCTGGGGTCATCGAGGCAGGCATGGTTGGAGCGATCGCAGCGTTCGGCATGGCGCACCAGCACAATCACCTGGCCCTTGGCCCAGGCCGCGTAGACGCCGTGCTCGCTCATCTGTTGCACGCTGCCCAGGTCGCTGACCTGGGGGCGGGAAAAATGCCAAAGGCCAAGCAACGACACCGCCAGCAGCCCGCCAAACAGCCAGTGCAAGCGCCGACGCTTGAGGCGCGCGGGGCGCAGGGGTGTATCGATCACATTCTCCAGCATGCTGGCACTCCAGGGCTCGGGTCCGAAGGGTGGGCCGCCTGGCCTGTCACCCGAAACTGGCGGCACATTAGCCTTGTGTTTGTGGCGCTGGAGTGAAGCGGATGTGAAAAATATGCAGGACGCACAGCCTGGACGCTGGCCATACCCGACAAAATCCGTCAGCTAAGCTTGTGCAGAACTTTTCCGACAGCGAGTTCGCGGGAGTAGAAATGAACATCACGCTCAAATCGAAGCTGCTGGTGGCCGGCATGACGCTGGCCTGGGGCATGCTCAGCGCCCAGGCCGCCGAGAGCAAGAAGGTCGATGTGCTGCTGGTGGGCGGCGGCATCATGAGCTCGACCCTTGCTGTGTGGCTCAACGAACTGGAGCCTGGTTGGTCGATGCAGATGGTCGAGCGCCTGGACAAGGTGGCCGAGGAAAGCTCCAACGGCTGGAACAACGCCGGCACCGGCCACTCGGCCCTGGCCGAGCTCAACTACACCCCGGAAAAGGACGGCAAGATCGACATCAGCAAGGCGGTGGAGATCAACGAGTCGTTCCAGATCACCCGCCAGTTCCTCGCCTGGCAGGTCAGGCAAGGTGTGCTGAAGAACCCGCACTCCTTCATCAACACCACCCCGCACATGAGTTTCGTCTGGGGTGACGACAATATCCGCTTCCTCAAGAAGCGCTACGAAGCGCTGCAGGCAAGCCCCCTGTTCAAGCCCATGCAGTACTCCGAAGACCCCGCGCAGATCCGCAAGTGGGTACCGCTGATGATGGAAGGCCGCGACCCGAACCAGAAACTCGCGGTGACCTGGACGCCCATCGGTACCGACGTCAACTTCGGTGAGATCACCCGGCAGTACGTGGCCTACCTGCAGTCGCGGCCCAATTTCGACCTCAAGCTCTCCACCGAAGTCGAGGCCATCACCCGCAACGATGATGGCTCCTGGCATGTGGAGTACAAGAACCTCAAGGATGGCAACAAGGCCGCCAGCGATGCCAAGTTCCTGTTCATCGGCGCCGGTGGTGCGGCGTTGCCGCTGTTGCAGAAGTCCGGCATCGATGAGGCCAAGGACTATGCCGGCTTCCCGGTGGGCGGCTCGTTCCTGGTGACCGACAACCCGACCATTGCCGAGCAGCACATGGCCAAGGCCTATGGCATTGCCGCCACCGGTGCGCCGCCGATGTCGGTGCCGCACCTGGACACCCGTGTGCTCGATGGCAAGCGCATGATCCTGTTCGGGCCGTTCGCCACGTTCTCGACCAAGTTCCTCAAGCAGGGCTCGCTGCTCGACCTGTTCGCCAGCGTGAGCGTGCACAACACCTGGCCGATGGTGCGTGTGGGCGTGCGCGAGTTCGACCTGGTGCAATACCTGGTAGGCCAGGTGCTGCAGTCCGACGATGACCGCTTCGACGCCCTGCGCACCTACTTCCCCAAGGCGAACAAGGCTGACTGGCGCCTGTGGCAGGCGGGCCAGCGCGTGCAGATCATCAAGAAAGACCCACAGCTGGGCGGCGTGCTCAAGCTCGGCACCGAAGTCGTCACCTCCAAGGACGGCAGCATCGCCGGCCTGCTCGGCGCCTCGCCAGGCGCTTCCACGGCGCCGCCAATCATGCTCGATTTGCTGAACAAGGTGTTCAAGGACAAGGTGGCCTCGGCGGCCTGGCAGGCGAAGATCAAGCAGATCATCCCTTCGTATGGCATGCACCTGAACGATCATCCTGACGAGGTGCTCAAGGAGTGGGCGTATACCAACGAAGTGCTGCAGCTGAACCCGCCGACGGCTGCGGCCGCACCAGCGACCGCACCCTAGGCGAGGGCTAGACTTACGACGAGACATCATCATCTATGAAAAATGACCACCGCCCCCTCGGACCGGACTTCCCCCGTCGACGGTGGCCTTCTTGCAGAGGAGGGCTGGTCATGGACGAGGCAAGGCTTCACGATTTCATGGGCAAGCTGGTGGGCGACATGGGCGCGGCGGCGACCCTGGCCAATGTCATCCTCGGTGACGAACTGGGGCTCTATCGGGCCATGGCCGACAGCCAGCCGACCACGCCCGAGGCGCTGGCCGCCCGGACCGGTTGCCACCCACGCCTGGTGCGCGAATGGCTCAATGCCCAGGCGGCGTCGGGCTACATGACCCACGACAAAGGCCAGTTCGTACTGCCCGAGGAGCAGGCCATGGCCTTGGCGCTGGAGGATTCCCCCGCCTACATGGCCGGCGGCGCGGCGGTGGTGGCGGCGCTGTTCCACGACAAGGACAAGCTGGTGGCCGCCATGCGCGGTGACGGCGGGCTGGCCTGGGGCGAGCATCACCCCTGCATGTTCAGCGGCACCGAGCGGTTCTTCCGGCCGGGCTATCGCACCTTCCTGGTAGCCCAGTGGCTGCCGGCGCTCGACGGCGTCGTCGCCAAACTGCAGGCCGGGGCGAAAGTGGCGGATGTGGGCTGCGGGCATGGCGCTTCCACGCTGGTGATGGCCCAGGCGTTCCCTGCATCGACGTTCGTTGGCTATGACTACCATGCGCCGTCCATCGCCACGGCCACTGCGCGCTCGCGCGAGGCTGGGCTGGAGGGGCGCGTCAGCTTCCAGCAGGCCTCGGCCAAGGATTACCCGGGCCATGACCATGACCTGGTGTGCTTTTTCGACTGCCTGCATGACATGGGCGACCCGGTCGGTGCGGCGCGGCACGCCTACCGGGCGCTGAAGGCCGACGGTACGGTGATGCTGGTGGAGCCGTATGCCGAGGATTCCCTGGACGGCAACCTGACGCCGGTGGGTCGCCTGTTCTATGCCGCATCGACCTTCATCTGCACGCCGAACTCGCTGTCCCAGGAAGTGGGGCTGGGGTTGGGTGCGCAGGCGGGTGAGGCACGCTTGCGAGCGGTGTTCGAGGAGGCGGGGTTCAAGAAGTTTCGGCGAGCAACGCAGACCCCGTTCAACCTGATTCTGGAGGCCAGGAAGTAGCGACTGCCCCCACAGATACCCGTGGGAGCCGGCTTGCCGGCGATAGGGCCGCAACAGGCAAAAAAGAAGGGGCGCCCTATGGGCGCCCCTTCTGTCTACTGCTTAGGCTTCAGCGTCCCAGGGACGATCGCCTTTCTCATCTTTCACGCGGGTCGGCAGGCCCATCACGTCCAGCGCCTTGAGGAACGGCTCGGCTGGCAGCTCCTCGACGTTGACCATGCGCTTGGCATCCCACTCGCCACGGGCGACCAGCAAGGCGGCGGCCACAGGCGGCACACCAGCGGTGTAGGAAATGCCCTGGCTGTCGGTCTCGGCGTAGGCCTCTTCGTGGTCGGCCACGTTGTAGATGAACACTTCGCGCGGCTGGCCGTCCTTGGTGCCCTTGACCAGGTCACCGATGCAGGTCTTGCCGGTGTAGCCGGGGGCCAGCGAGGCCGGGTCAGGCAGCACGGCCTTGACCACCTTGAGCGGTACCACTTCCAGGCCTTCGGCGGTCTTGACCGGCTGCTCGGAGAGCAGGCCCAGGTTCTTCAGCACGGTGAACACGTTGATGTAGTGCTCGCCGAAGCTCATCCAGAAACGCACGTTCGGCACGTTGAGGTTCTTGGAGATCGAGTGGACTTCGTCGTGGCCGGTGAGGTACAGGTTCTGCGAACCTACCACCGGCAGGTCGTCGGTACGCTTGACTTCGAACATGGTGTTGCTGGTCCACTGGCTGTTCTGCCAGCTCCAGACTTGCCCGGTGAACTCGCGGAAGTTGATTTCCGGGTCGAAGTTGGTGGCGAAGTACTTGCCATGGGAACCGGCATTGACGTCGAGAATGTCGATCGAATCAATGCTGTCGAAATACTGCTGCTGCGCAAGTTTTGCGTAGCTGTTCACCACACCCGGGTCGAAACCGACGCCGAGAATGGCGGTAATGTTCTTTTGTTGGCACTCTTCGAGGTGTTTCCACTCGTAGTTGCCGTACCACGGCGGGGTCTCGCAGATCTTGCCCGGCTCTTCGTGGATGGCGGTGTCCAGGTAGGCGACACCGGTATCGATGCAGGCACGCAGCACCGACATGTTGAGGAAGGCGGAACCGACGTTGATCACGATCTGCGATTCGGTCTCGCGGATCAGTGCCTTGGTCGCCTCGACATCGAGGGCATTGAGCGAGAAGGCCTGGATGTCGGCGGGTACCTTGAGGCTACCCTTGGCCTTGACGCTGTCGATGATGGCCTGGCATTTGGAGATGTTCCGTGACGCGATAGCGATACGACCCAGTTCGTCGTTATGCTGCGCGCACTTGTGGGCCACCACCTTGGCGACACCTCCTGCACCAATGATAAGAACGTTCTTCTTCAATTTACCT
>NZ_DJTF01000120.1:0-16029 GCF_002438125.1 Pseudomonas sp. UBA6315 | reverse complement strand
CATCATCGGCCTCATCGTCGTGCTGATGGCGTTGACCGGCTTCGATGCCATTTTCAAGGCCACCACCCATAGCCAGGACGCCGCCAAGGTGAACGGGCACACCATCAGCCTCAATGAGCTGAGCCAAGCGGCCGACATGCAGCGCCGCCAGCTCGTGCAACAGTTGGGCAAGGATTTCGACCCGGCACTGCTGGACGAGAAGCTGCTGCGTGATGCCGCACTCAAAGGGCTGATCGAGCGCAAGCTGCTGTTGCAGGGCGCCGAAGACGCCAAGTTCGCCTTCTCCGAGGCCGAGCTGGATCAAGTGATCCTGCAAACCCCCGAGTTCCAGGTCGATGGCAAATTCAACGCCGACCGCTTCGACCAGGTCATTCGCCAGATGGGATACGGCCGCATGCAGTTCCGCGACATGCTTGCCGAGGAAATGCTGATTGGCCAGCTGCGCACCGGCATCGCCGGCAGCAGCTTCGTCACCGACCAGCAGGTCGATGCCTTTGCCCGCCTGGAAAACCAGACCCGCGACTTCGCTTCCCTGACCTTCAAGGCCGACCCGGCAGCGGTCAAGGTCAGCGACGAAGAGGTCAAGGCGCACTATGACCAGCACGCCAAGGAGTTCATGACACCCGACCAGGTGGTCATCGACTACATCGAGCTGAAGAAGTCGGCGTTCTTCGACCAGGTCAAGGTCACTGACGAAGAGCTCAAGGCCCAGTACGAGAAGGAAATCGCCAACCTCGCCGAGCAGCGCCATGCCGCGCACATTCTCATCGAGGTCAACGACAAGGTCACCGATGCCCAGGCCAAGGCCCGCATCGAAGAGGTCGAGCAACGCCTGGCCAAGGGTGAAGACTTCGCCAAGCTGGCCAAGGAGTTCTCCCAGGACCCAGGTTCCGCCAACAACGGTGGTGACCTTGGTTTCGCAGGCCCGGGTGTATATGACCCGGCGTTCGAAACGGCCCTGTACAAGCTCAACGACGGCCAGGTTTCGGCCCCGGTGCGCACCGACTTCGGCTACCACCTGATCAAGCTGCTGGGCAAGCAGGCGCCGGAAGTACCGAGCTTCGCCAGCCTGAAGGACAAGCTGACCCATGACCTGAAGATGCCGCTGGTCGAGCAACGCTATGTCGATGCCAGCAAGCAACTGCAGGACGCTGCCTACGAGGCTGCAGACCTGGCCCAGCCGGCCCAGGACCTGAACCTCAAGGTGCACACCTCGGCGCCGTTCGGCCGTGAGGGTGGTGAAGGCATCACGGCCAACCGTGGCGTGATCCAGGCGGCATTCTCCGAAGAAGTGCTGGAGGAGGCTGCCAACAGCACCGCCATCGAGCTGGATCCGGAAACCACCGTGGTACTGCGCGTCAAGGAACACCGCAAGCCTGCGCAGATGCCGCTGGAAGCCGTGGCCAAGAACATCCGCGAGCACCTGGCCAAGGAAAAGGCGACTGCCGAACTCAAGGCCAAGGCAGACAAGCTGATCGCCGGCCTGCGTGACGGCTCCATCGCCGCCACCGCTGGCCACGATGGGCAGAACTGGAAGGCCTTCGAAGCCGTTACCCGCGGCCAGGACGGTATCGACCCCGCCGAGCTGCAGGCGCTGTTCCGCCTGGCCAAGCCGCAAGCCAAGGACAAGCCCGAATACGGCAGCGTGGTCCTGGCCGATGGCAGCCTGGTTGTGCTGCAGCTCAAGGGCGTCAACGAAGGCGCGGCCGCCAGCGATGAAGAGAAGCAGCAGATTCGCCGCTACCTCGCTTCGCGCGCTGGCCAGCAGGACTTCGCGGCGTACCGCAAGCAGCTGGAAAGCACTGCGGACATCACGCGCTACTGAGTGACTGTTCGGTAAAAAAACGGGCCGCTTGATGCGGCCCGTTTTTTTTGTGTGGCTTGTACCTCCCACAGGTACCCCATTGCCCTGCAGGCCGATGAGGTATTTGTGGGAGCGGGCTTGCCCCGCGAAAGGGCCGGCACAGGCAAACGAAGCCTAGCGCTTCTCCCCCTCATAGTTGTCCAGCGTATCGCGCGCAATCTCCCGCCCCAGGGCAATCAGCTCCGGCGCCTTGTAGAACTCGAAGAACCGGCACACCCGCTTGGGCACGTTGATCAGCACGTCCGGCGGGTACCCGGCGATCTTGTACTGCGCCAACGACGTCTGCATCACCTCGAAGCTCTGGTTGATGAGGTCCAGCAGCGAAGCCGGCCCGACGTTGTCGATGATGAACGACCCCGTGGCCGATTTCGGCGCCCCCTCGCGCTCCGGCGCCGCCGCCGGTTGCTGGGCTTCAGGGTCGGCCGCATCGGCCAGCCACGGGCTTGGCGGCGCCAGGCCCTCGGCGACGATCTCCTGCTCGATGCGGATCAGCTCCTCGGCGGGCTTGCGCCGGAACGGCAGGCGCGAGCCGAGCGAGCTGAGCAGCGCATCGAAGCGCATCTTGAACGCCGCCGGCCGTTCGATCACCGGCAGCTGGTACTGCTTCTGGTTGGTGGAGTTGAGGTTCACCGCAATGATCAGGTCGCAGTGGCTGGACACCACCGGCACGATCGGCAGCGGGTTGAGGATGCCGCCGTCGACCAGCATGCGGTTGCCCTGCATCACCGGGGTGAACAGGCTGGGAATCGCCGCCGAAGCACGCATGGCCTGGTGCAGGCAGCCTTCCTGGAACCAGATTTCCTGCTGGTGCGTCAGGTCGGTGGCCACCGCCGTGTAGGGGATGCGCAGTTGCTCGATGTTGATCTCGCCGACGATCTTGCGGATCTGGCCGAACACCTTGTCGCCGCGAATCGCGCCCAGGCGAAAGCTCACGTCGACCAGGCGCAGCACATCCAGGTAGTCCAGGCTCTCGATCCAGTTGCGATACTCCTCGAGCTTGCCCGCGGCATAGATGCCGCCGATCACCGCGCCCATCGAGCAGCCGGCGACACAGGCAATGTCGTAGCCGCGCCGTTCGATTTCCTCGATCACGCCGATATGGGCGTAACCCCGAGCCCCACCTGACCCCAACACCAGTGCTACACGTTTGCTCATGATCGATCCTTAGGCTGTGCAACCATGGTCCTACAATGCACCGAGCGTTGCCTGTGCTTCAATGTAGACTCTAGGCAATGCCTGCCGGAAGCGGCACTTTTCGGGTGCCCGAGCGTCGAACAGCCACTTTACTCCAACCATTGAGGTACCCCTGATGAAAGCCTGGATTTCCCTTCCTCTGATTGCCCTGGCCCTGGCTGGCTGTGCGGGCAAGACGGCCTACCGCGATAGCTGCGCGACGCAGCTGGATGCCGCCTGGAAGGAGCTCGACCTGGCCAAGGCCGAGGGCTTTGCCGGTACCGTCAGTTATTCCAAGGCGTTGTCGCTGCTGACCGGGGCCAAGACCCAGCAGCAGTTCGAAGGTTTCGAAGGTTGCACGAACAAAGCCGAGAAGGCGCGTTTCTACATTCGTGAGTCGCGCGCCGGGCGCTGACCGAGGAGCGTCGTATGTCCGCCATGCTCGATCATGTGGTTGCCCAGGTCCTGGCCTTGCAGGTGCGCCTGCTGGCCTGTCGCGAGCGCCTGGCTGCCGATACCGACAGCGAGGCACTGCACGACCTGCGCATCGGCGTGCGGCGCCTGCGCAGCTTGCTGCGTCCGCTGCGCGGGTTGCCAGGCGTCGAGCAGCTCGAGGCGGCGGCGAAGGCACTCGGCACCCTGACCACACCCTTGCGCGATCGCGAGGTGCTTGCCGGCGAGCTGATTGCGCGCGGTTTGCTCGAGCCGGGGCAGCGGCGCCTGCAAGGGCGCGCCGCAACCTTTGCCGGCGTGGCCAAAAGCCTTCAACTGGGCCGGGTACTGGGCATCCTCGATGCTTTTCCGCTGTTTCTGCGCGCCGCCGGGCGCGAGGGCTTGGCCAAGTCGTTGGGCAAGCGCGTCGACAAGTGCCTGGTCAAGCAGTGGCGCAAGCTCGATGAAGCCTTGCAGGACCCCGCCCACGACCGTCATCGCTTGCGCTTGCTGATCAAGCGCGTGCGCTACGGCGACCAGGCCTATCCGCAACTCGACCACGCGGGGAGCAAGCTGCAGGGCTTGCTGAAGAAGGCGCAGGGCGACCTGGGCAGCTGGCATGACCGCCTGCAATGGCTGCTGCAGGCCGGCGAGCATGCCGACCTGGCGCCGTGCAAGGCTGATTGGGAGCAGGAGCTGCACGAGGCCGAGCGCAAGTCGGATGCCACGCTGCAGGCCTTGCAGGCCGCACTCAAGCGGCGCAAGCCCGGCAAATGACCGATATGCGGGCTGATCCCGCAGGCATGGCTGGCTAGTATGGGCGAACATCCATTGCCGCCTGCAGGAGCCGGCCCATGAATTTCAACCAATTGCTCGACGCCGTGCAGGCGAGCCCCGACGGGGTCTGCATTCCGGCGACCTGGGCCCAGGGCCGCGCTGCCTTCGGTGGCCTGATGGCCGCGATGGTGTTCCAGGCCATGCGCCAGAAACTCTCCGACAACCGCCCCGTGCGCTCCCTGGCGATCAGCTTCGTTGCGCCGGCGGGGCCAGACGTGCCGACCCACTTCGAAGTCGAGGTGCTGCGCGAAGGCAAGGCGGTCAGCACCTTGCTCGGCCGTGCAGTTCAGGGCGGGCAGGTGGTGACCCTGGTGCAGGGCAATTTCGGCGCGGGGCGACCTTCGGTGGTGGAGGTGCCCGCATTGCCGGCGCCGGCGATGAAACCGCTGGATCAGGCTGCGCCGGAGCTACCCTACATCAAGGGTGTGACGCCAGAGTTCATGCGCCATGTCGCCTTGCGCTGGGCCATTGGCGGGTTGCCCTTCAGCGGCAATCAGTCCAGGCAGATGGGCGGTTGGGTGCGCTTGCGCGATGTGGCCGAAGAGCAGGTCAACGAGGCTCATCTGCTGGCCTTGGTGGACGCCTGGCCGCCGAGCCTGATGCCGTTTCTCAAGCAGCCTGCCGCAGGTAGCACGCTGACCTGGACCATCGAGTTCATTCAGCCGGTCGCAGCGTTGTCGACCCTGGACTGGTGCCGCTATTGCGTGGAGACCGAGCATGCCCGGGAAGGTTACGGGCATGCTGCGGCGACGTTGTGGACTGCGCAAGGGGAGTTGCTGGCATTGAGCCGGCAGACGGTTACCGTGTTTGCCTGATGTGCGAGGTGGCATCATCGCCGGCAAGCCGGCTCCCACAGGTACAGCACAAGCTCAGGCCTGAAGGTAGCTCTGTGGGAGCCGGCTTGCCGGCGATCGGTTTCAATGCCGATGCTTGTGCCGTTCGCGCCAGGCTTTCAACCAGGCGCCGCTGAGCACGAAGCGCGGAAAGGTGATGAACTGCTCGGTCAGCAGCCGCTGCATGGCATCCTTGCGGTCGGCAAACGGCTCCGGCTGCTGCGCCTCCAGGCGGTGGCCCTGACGCTGCATGCCCAGGCCGGCGAGCAAGGCGATGACGCCGACGGCGATCTGCCCCAGGTCCAGGGCGAACAGGCCGGACAACACCAGCAAGGCGCCGAGAATGAACAGCGGCACCGCAATCAGGTGCAGCACCAGGTTGGTCGGGTGGCGGTGATTGTGGTGATAGCCGCGCCATTGCCAGGCGGGCAAATTGGGCAGTCGTTTGTTCATGGGCATTTCCTCGCGGTCATGCCCAAAGCTTAGTGCTGCGCTGGACAGCCAGCCAATCGAGGCTGGCTATGGTGGTTATAGCTTCAGTTGGCCAATGGCCTTGCTCAGCTCACCCGCCAAGGCGGCCAGCTCGTTGCTGGTGGTGGCCGAGCCGACGGTCTGCTGCACGGTCTGTTCGGTGACGTCGCGAATGCTCACCACCGCGCGGTTCATTTCTTCGGCCACCTGGCTCTGCTGCTCGGCGGCCACGGCAATCTGCGTGTTGCTCTCACGCATCTGCGCCACGGCACCGGTGATCTCGGCCAGCGCCGCGCCGGCCTCCTGGGCTTGGCGCACGCAGTCGTCGGCCTTGTACGAGCTTTCCTGCATGAACTCCACTGCATCGCGGGTGCCGGCCTGCAGGTCGGCGACCATGTGGGTGATTTCGTCGGTGGAGGTTTGCACGCGCTTGGCCAGGTTGCGCACCTCATCGGCCACCACGGCAAAGCCACGGCCCAGGTCGCCGGCGCGGGCCGCTTCGATGGCGGCATTCAGGGCCAGCAGGTTGGTCTGCTCGGCGATGCTGTGGATCACCCCGACCACGCCGTTGATCTTCTGGCTGTCTTCGGCCAGCTGGCGAATCATCTCGGCAGTCTGCTGCACGCCGCTGGACAGCCCGGCAATCGAGTCCTGCACCCGGTCGACCACGTCCTTGCCGCTGCCGGCCAGGTCATCGGCGGTCTGCGACAGGTCGCGGGTGGCGCCGGCATGCTGGGCGATATGGTGCACAGTGGCCGACATCTCGTTGATAGCGGTGGCGGCCTGGTCGGTTTCGCACTGCTGGCCAAGCATGCCGTGGCGCACGTCGTTCATGCTCGCGGCCAGGCGCGCAGCGCCGGCATCCAGTTGCCCGGCGGTGCGCGCCACGGTGCCCACCACCCGGTGGTAGGTCTGCTGCATGGCATTGAAGGCACCGGCCATCTGGCCAACTTCGTCGCCGCTGGCCAGTGGCACGCGGGCAGACAGGTCGCCGGTCTTTTCCACGTGCAGCATCACATCCTTGAGCGTGTTGAGCTGGCTCAGCAGGAAGCGGATCAGCAACTGCGAGGCGCAGAGCATGGCCAGCATGAGGATCAGCACGCACACGGCATAGTTGCTGAAGCGGTCGAAGAACACCTGGCGCAGGCTCGGCGACTGGGCCAGCACGGCCACCTGCTGTTCGCCGTGGCGCAGTACCTGGGCGCCGCGCAGCGGGTTGTCGCCAAGGATCCAGGCGGCGGGCAATGCCACCCAGCCCTGGGCGTTGCGCAACGCTTCCAGCGGTTCGCCGGCAACGCTTGGGGCCTGCTCGGCTGGCCAGGCGATCACGTTGGCCTGTTGGGGCAAGGGTTGCCCGGCGGGCCAGGCCGACAGCAGCTCGGCCTGGGCCTGCGCCTGAGCCTGCGCCGCGTCGGCGCGGGCGCGCTGCTCCAGGTGCACGGCATACAGCACCAGCAGCAAGGTGGTGACAAAGGCCACTGCGTTGACGGCCCAGAATTTGTACTTCAGGGAAATATTGCTAAGCCAGGCACCCATGGGTAGGTCTTCTCTGAGTTGAGCGGAAACAATATTGGCAAGGTGCCATCATTGTGCCCGCTCTCGCCAGGCAAGCGTTGATGTGCATCAACAAATGCTTTTGCCGGGGTGCGATCATGCCCGCGCTCAAGCGAGCTGGAAGAATGCCTGGGCTGTGGCCGTGGTATGCGCGGCTGTGGCTTCAATGCTTTCGCCCCGGTGCAGCGCCACTTCGCGCAGCACCTCGGGCAGGAACGCCGGCTCGTTGCGCCCGTTCTTCGGTTTCGGCCGCAGGCTACGGGGCAGCAGGTAGGGCGCATCGCTCTCCAGCATCAGGCGCCCTTGTGGGATGTTGCCCACCAGCGGGTGCAGGTGCGTGCCGCGGCGTTCATCGCAGATCCAGCCGGTGATGCCGATGTGCAGGTCCATGTCCAGGTAGGCGAACAGCGCTTGGCGCTCGCCGGTAAAGCAATGCACCACGGCTGCCGGCAAATGGTCACGATAGTCCTTCAAGATGGCCAGCAGCCGTTCGCTGGCGTCGCGCTCGTGCAGAAACACCGGCAGGCGCAGCTCGGCCGCCAGCGCCAGTTGGGCCTGCAGGGCCTTTTCCTGGAGGGGGCGAGGGGAGAAGTCGCGGTTGAAGTCCAGCCCGCATTCGCCCACGGCGCGCACCCGTGCCTCAGCGAGCAGTTGGCGCAGTTGCCGCTCGCTGTCGGCATCCCAGGATTTGGCATCGTGGGGGTGTACGCCGGCAGTTGCGAACAGGTGCTGGCCGTCGCCATCGAGCTGCTGGCACAGCTCCAGCGCCTGTTCACTGACCGCAAGGCTCGTGCCGGTGAGGATCATCTGCACCACGCCGGCCTCGATGGCGCGCTCGACGATGGCCGCCTGCTGGTCGTGGAAACTGCTGTTGGTCAGGTTGACGCCGATATCGATCAGTTGCATGGTGCTACCTCGTGCCGCGGGGCGGCCAGCATAGCAAAAAGCGCGATATTCGGAAAAAACCAAGAACTTCAGGCTGTTGCCGTGGTCTTTTACCGTCATTTATCACGAACGCAACCTATGGATAACGCCCACCGACCTCGGACACGTTCCCCCATGCTGCGAACCTTGCTGACCCTGCTGCTGATGCTGGGGCTGACCGCTGTCGGCCCGGCCTACGCACGCCTGCCTGGGCCCCAGCAGCATGTGCCGGCGAGCAAGGTGCGCGACCTGGAGCAGATTCGCAGCAGCAAGGTGCTGCGCGTGCTGGTCAACCAGAGCCGCAACAGCTCCGGCGAGGTCAAGGGCGAACCGGTGGGCATCGAATACTACCGCCTGCGCGGGCTCGAGCATTACCTCAACGCCCGTGCCAGCGATGGCCAGCAGATCCGCCTGGAAATCATCCCGCGGGCCAAGGAGCAACTACTGAGTGCGTTGCAGCGTGGCGAAGGCGACCTGGCCGCGCCGGGTGAGCTGCTCGACCCGGCCGGGGTAGGGGCGGTGGAGGGCAGCGCGCCGGTGCTGGACCAGGTGCCGCTGTGGCTGGTCGGGCGCAAGGGTGAGCGCAGTTTCACCCGCGTCGAGCAGTTGTCCGGGCGCACCGTGGCGCTGACCAGCGCCAGTGCTGCCGGCGCGCTGATCCAGCAGCTCAACCAGCAGCTGGCATTGCGCAAGCGGCCGCCGATCAAGGTCGAATGGGTCGATTCGACCCTGGCGGTGGAGGATGTGCTGGAGATGGTCCAGGCCGGTATCTACAACTTGACCATCGTCGAGCGCCCGATCGCCCAGCGTTGGGCCCGGGTCATGCCGCGCCTGCGCCTGGACAGCCGGCTGCAGCTTGGCCCGCCGCAAGCCATGCGCTGGTACGTGCGGCGTGACGCGACGCTGTTGCTGGCGACGGTCGACCGCTACCTGAAGGGCTACCGGGCCCCCGAGAACCAGGATGCGGCGTTCGAGCGCATCTACCGGCGCCAGTACCGCGTGCACAACCCCCTGGCCAGCAAGGACCGCCAGCGCCTGGCCGCGTTGCGCCCGGTGTTGCAAAAACATGGTCAGGCGCAGCAGATCGATTGGCTGAACCTTGCCGCACTGGCCTTCAAGGAGTCCACTCTCGATACCCAGGCCCGCGGCAGCGGCGGGGCGCATGGCCTGATGCAGATCACGCCGTCGGCGGCGCAGCGGGTCGGGGTCAGCAATACCGGCACGGTCGATGGCAATGTCCAGGCCAGCGCGCGCTATTTGGCGCTGATCCGGCGCAAGTTCTTCGCCAGCCCGAAGATCAACGAGCGCGAGCGCATGGCCTTTGTGCTGGCGGCCTACAACCTGGGGCCGGAGCGGGTCCAGGCCATGCGCGTGGAGGCGCGCAAGCGGGGCCTCAATGGCAATCAGTGGTTCTTCCAGACCGAGCGGGTGGCCATGGAGCAGGTAGGCATGGGGCCGGTCAATTTCGTCAACAGCGTGAACAAGTACTTCCTGGCGTTCAACCGCGAACGGGCGCTGCTCGAACGTGTGGCCAAGCGCTGATCTCGCCCCATCGGCACCCGGCTAGGCAGGCTGCGATCAAGGTCTACTTGCAGCTTGCCGCTCGAGGCTCTAGGATACCGCCTGCGCCGATTTAAACAGCTACTTGCGGGGCGCAGGACCGCCCCGGCACCGGGTCATCCGAAATACCGCTAAAGCGCTGGTTCGGTGACGCCTCCCACCGCTGCCCAGCGGGATTCGCGAGGCGGAGAAAAACTCCATGAGTTGCCCACGTACCAGTGTCTGTCTGAGCCCATTGCCTGCCCCCCAGGCATCCCGCACACCGCGCATTCTGCTCGGCGGCCAACATCAGCCCACCCTTTTGCGGCACCTTGAAGGCCTTTCCCGGCGCAAGGGCCAGGCCCGTGCATTCCTGATCCAGTTCGCCGAAACCGCCTGCCACCTGGAGCAGTTCGGCAACGACCGTTTCGACCTGGCCGTGATCCAGGCGCCCACCGCGCAGGACGCCGCCGAAGTGATCGGCCACCTCACCCGCATCGCTCGCCAGGGCCTGATTACCCGACGCTGAGGAGCGCGCTGTTGAGTACCAACATCATCACCACGGAAGGTCACGAGGCCCTGAAGAAGGAGCTGGACCATCTGTGGCGGGTGTATCGCCCGGAAATTACCCAGAAGGTTGCCTGGGCGGCCTCGTTGGGTGATCGCAGCGAGAATGCCGACTACCAGTACAACAAGAAGCTGTTGCGCGAAATCGACCGGCGCGTGCGTTACCTGCGCAAGCGCCTGGAGGACGTCAAGGTGGTGGCCTACTCGCCGCAGCAGGAGGGCAGGGTGTTCTTCGGTGCCTGGGTCGAGATCGAGAATGACGAGGGCGAAACCAAGAAGTTTCGCATCGTCGGTTATGACGAAATCTACGGGCGCAACGACTACATCTCGATCGATTCGCCCATGGCCCGCGCCCTGCTCAAGAAAGAGGAGGGCGACGAGGTGCTGGTGCATACGCCGACCGGCGAAGCGACCTGGTACGTGAACAGCATCAGCTACGGGCAATGAAGTGATGCTGCTCGCCCGGGCCTCATCCTTCTCGTAGCACCGTCAACGGGCTGGCATTCAATGCTCGCCGCGTCCCCAGCACCCCAGCCCCACCCACCAGCAGCGCCCCGACCAGCGGCAGCACCAGCAGCCAAGGATGCGGGCTCCACTGCAGGTCGAATGCATAGCGGTACAGCACCAGGGTAATCAGCTCGCAGCCAACCGCCGCCAGCGCACCGCTGGCCGCCCCCAGCAGCCCGAACTCGATACGCCGGGCCTTCACCAGCAACGGCCGCGCCGCGCCGAGGGCGCGCAGCAAGGCGCCCTGGCGGATTCGCTCGTCCAGCGTCGCCTGCAGCCCGGCGAACAGCACGGCCAGCCCCGCTGCCAGCACGAACAGCAGCACGTATTCGACCGCCAGAGTGACTTGGGCGAGGATGCTGCGCAGCTGGTCCAACAGCGCATCGACCTGCAGGATGGTGACCGCCGGGAAGGCCCGCGACAGGGCCACCACGTCCAGGTCATGCCCCGGTGCCAGGTAGAAGCTGGTGAGGTAGGTGGTCGGCAGGCCCTGTAGCGTGCCGGGCTGGAAGATCATGTAGAAGTTGGGCTGGAAACTGTCCCAATGCACGCTGCGCAGGCTGCTGACCCGCGCCTGGCGTTGTTCGCCGCCGATGTCGAACGTCAGCAGGTCACCCAGTTCGAGCTTCAGGCTGGTGGCCAGCTCGGCTTCCACCGATACGCCTGGGATGTCATCACCCGAGGGCAGCGCTTGCCACCATTGGCCCGACGTCAGGGCATTGCCGGCGGGCAGGTCGGCCGCCCAGGTGAGGCTCAAGTCGCGTTGCACGGCGCGTTCGCCGGCCGAGTCCTTGCTGACCAGTTGCTGTACCGGCTGGTCGTTGATCTGGGTAAGCCTGCCAGGCGTCACCGGGTACAGCGGCGCCGAGGCCGCATTCACTTCATGCAGGCGCTGGGCAAAGGCCTGGCGGTCGTCGGGCAGGATGTTCAGGGCGAAATGGTTGGGAGCGTCCTTGGGCAACTGCGCCTGCCAGGTGTCGAGCAGCTCGGCGCGCAACAGCGCCACCAGCGCCATGGCCAGCAGAATCAGGCCGAAGGCCAGGGCCTGGCCGGCCGCCGCCATGGGGTGGCGCAGCAGTTGGCCGAGGCCCAGGCGCCAGGTCAGCGGCGCGCCTGCCAGCAGCCGACGCAGGCTACGCAGGCCGAGCAGGAGCAGGCCGCCCAGCAACAGGGCGGCGAGCAGGCCGCCGCCGAGCAGGGCGAAGGTCAGCAGCAGGTCGAGGCTCAGGCGCCACATGATCAGCCCGAGCGCGAACAACGCGGCGCCATAGACCAGCCAACTGCTTGGCGGCACCGGCAGCAAGTCGCGGCGCAGCACCCGCAGCGGCGGCACCTGGCCCAACGCGGCGATCGGCGGCAGGGCGAAGCCGGCGAGGGCGACCAGGCCGGTGGCGATGCCGGCCAACGCCGGGACGATGCCGGCGGGCGGCACTTCATTGGGCAGCAGGCCCTGGAGCAGGCGGAACAGGCCCAGTTGCGCCAGCCAGCCGAGCACGGCGCCCGCCAGTGCGGCGGCCAGGCCGAGCATGGCCAGTTGCAGGCAATACAGCCCCAGTGCCTGATGGCGCGAGAGGCCCAGGCAGCGCAGCAATGCACTGGCATCCAGGCGCCGCGCGGCGTAGCGGCTGGCCGACAAGGCCACGGCAACACCGGCCAGCAGCACCGCCACCAGGCTGGCCATGTTCAGGTAGCGCTCGGCCTTGCCCAGTGCCCCGCCGATCTGGCGGTTGCCGTCACGGGTGTCGAGCAGGCGCTGGCTGGCGGCAAGGTTCTTGGTCAGTGCCTGGCGGTATTGCGCCAGGGCCTCGCTGTCGCCGCGCCACAGGTCGCGGTAGCTGACCCGGCTGCCGGGCTGGATGACCCCGGTCGCCTGCAGGTCGGCAAGGTTCATCATCACCCGTGGGGTCAGGCTGTAGAAGTTGTTGGCGCGGTCCGGCTCGTAGGTCAGCACGCGGCTCATGCGCAGGGTCTTCATGCCGACATCGATGCTGTCGCCCACTTTCAGCCCCAGGGCCGCCAGCAGGCGTGGCTCGACCCAGGCCTCGCCTGGCGCCGGGCCGCCGCCGGGGGTTTCCTCGGCATAGGGCGCGGCGGCGCTGCGAACCTGCCCGCGCAACGGGTAGGCGCCATCGGCGGCCTTGATGCTCGACAGCTGTATGCCGGCATCGCCACCCACCACGCTGGTGAACTCCACCACCTGGGCATGGCGCAGCCCCAGCGCGGTGCCGGCTTCGATCTGTTCGGCGCGGGCCGGTGCGCTGCCTTGCAGCACCAGGTCAGCGCCCAGAAACTCACTGGCGCGCAGTTGCATGGCGCCATTGAGGCGGGCGCCGAAATAGCCGATGGCGGTGCTGGCGGCAACGGCCACCAGCAGGGCGAAGAACAATACCCGTACTTCGCTGGCACGGATGTCGCGCAGCAACTGGCGCAGGGCCAGGCAACAAAGGCGGGGCAGCGGCATGTGTTTCATCAGGCCTCCACCGGCGCCACCAGGCGGCCCGCATCCAGGCGGATCTGGCGCCGGCAGCGGCGGGCCAGGCGTTCGTCGTGGGTCACCAGCACCAGGGTGGTGCCGTGCTCCTTGTTCAGCTCGAACAGCAGGTCGCTGATGCGCTCGCCGGTGTGGCTGTCGAGGTTGCCGGTGGGTTCGTCGGCGAACAAGACGGCAGGTTGCGCGGCGAATGCGCGGGCGATCGCCACCCGTTGCTGCTCACCGCCGGACAGCTGGCGCGGGGTGTGCGTCAGGCGTTTGCCCAGGCCCACGCGCTCGAGCAAGGTGCGGGCATGCTCGCGAGCATCGCGGCGGCCGTCCAGCTCCAGGGGCAGCATGACGTTCTCCAGGGCATTGAGGCTGTCGAGCAGCTGGAACGACTGGAACACGAAGCCGACATGCTCGGCGCGCACCCGGGCGCGCTGGTCCTCGTCCAGCGGGCCGAGGTCGTGGCCGGCGAGGATCACCTTGCCGGCGCTGGGGCGGTCGAGGCCTGCGAGCAGCCCCAGCAGGGTCGACTTGCCCGAGCCCGAGGCGCCGACGATGGCCAGGCTGTCGCCCTGGGCCAGGTCGAGGGAGAGGGCGTGAAGGATGGTCAGGTCGCCTTCCGCGCTGGGGACCACTTTGCTAAGGTGCTGCGCAACGAGAATGCTGGGGCCCATGGAGAATCCAATGCGAGTGTGGTGGTTGAGTGCCGGTCTGGCCCTGTGTTGCCTGGCCCAGAACGCGGTGGCGGGAACACTGCTGGTAGTCGGCGATAGTATCAGCGCCGGTTTTGGCCTGGATACCCGTCAGGGTTGGGTCTCTCTGTTGCAGACCCGGCTCAAGGACGAAGGTTTCGACGACCAGGTGGTCAACGCCTCGATCAGTGGCGACACCAGTGCCGGTGGCCAGGCGCGCCTGCCAGCGCTGCTTGCAGCGCACAAGCCGAGCCTGGTGGTGCTGGAGCTGGGCGGCAACGATGGCCTGCGCGGGCAGCCGCCAGAGCAATTGCAACAAAATCTTGCCTCGATGATCGAGCGTTCCCGCGCGGCGGGGGCCAAGGTGCTGCTGTTGGGCATGCGCCTGCCACCCAACTACGGGGTGCGCTACACCACGGCGTTTGCCAACGTGTATGAACAGCTGGCAACGGAAAAGAAGGTGCCGCTGGTGCCGTTTTTCCTCGAGGGCGTGGGCGGTGTGCCGGAGCTGATGCAGGCCGATGGCATCCACCCGGCGCAAGGGGCCCAGCAGCGCTTGCTGGAAAATGCCTGGCCGGCGATAAAACCCTTGCTGTGACGCTTTAAACGGGGCCGGCTTTCGGCTAATGTTGCGCCCCCCGTTTCGAGAGCCCCCGATGCCGCGCCCTGCCTGGTCCCTGTTTGCCTACCAACTGATCGAGCCCGATGAACAGCTCGACCTGTTCGCTTGCCAGGAAATCCGCGTCCACCTGGTGGCCCGCCAGCTCGAACTGGGCGTGCCGGTCGATCGCACCCTGTGTGGCGGCCTGCTGCCGGCTCAGCCACGCTGGTCGGGCGTGCCGCGTTCGATCTACCGCGACGGCCGCCTGTGCGACCTGTGCCGTGCGATTCTCGACGCCCAGCGGCGCGGCATGCGCCCCATCTGGCCGGAACTCTGATCGCCTTTCATCATCTGAAACGCTTGTAAGCCGCCGATGCCTCCCGCTTGCATCGGGGCGGGTGTACAATCGTTGGTCTTGACCCACCTTTCGAAGGATTTACCGGATGTTGCCGCGCTTTCCCGCCGTCACCCGTTGCCTGACCCTGGCCGCCCTGCTGGTAGCAGGCCCCGCCGTTGCGTTGGAGCTGCCCCTGCCGCCACCCGGTGAAGACATCGTTGGCCAGGTACAGGTGATCAAGGCCAAGTACGAGGACACCTTCGCCGACATCGGCACCGCCAACGACCTCGGCTACCTGGAAATGATCGCGGCCAACCCGGGCGTCGACCCGTGGCTACCGGGCGCGGGCACCGAGATCATCCTGCCGACCCGCTACATCCTGCCGCCGGGCCCGCGTGAAGGCGTGGTCATCAACCTGGCCGAATACCGCCTGTACTACTACCCGAAAGGGCAGAACGTGGTCTACACCTTCCCGCTGGGTATCGGCCGCGAGGGCTGGGGTTCGCCGGTGGCGAGCACCAAGATCACCGCCAAGACCCCGAACCCGACCTGGACGCCGCCGGCGTCGATCCGTGCCGAGCATGCGGCGGACGGCGACATCCTGCCCACCGTGGTACCGGCTGGCCCGGACAACCCGCTGGGCCCGTTCAAGTTCACCCTGGGTGTGCCGGGTTACCTGATCCATGGTTCGAACAAGAAGTTCGGCATCGGCATGCGTACCAGCCACGGCTGCTTCCGCATGCTCAACAACAACGTGCTCGAACTGTCGAAGATGGTGCCGGTCGGCACCCAGGTGCGCATCATCAACGAGCCGTACAAGTTCGGCATCAGTGGTGGCAAGGTTTACCTCGAGGCGCACACGCCGCTCGACGATCATGGCAACCCGTCGGTGGTCGACAAGCACACGGCGGTGATCAACGCGCTGCTCAAGCGTGAAGACCTGGCCAACAACCTGCGCATGAACTGGGACATGGTGCGTGATGTGGTTGCCGCGGAAGATGGCATGCCGGTTGAGATTGCCGTGCCGGTCAGCAACCAGGGTACTGCGCCGATGGTTTCGAGCATCCCGCCAGAACTGCAGTAACGTCACAAACAAAGGCCTGCCCCGGACACGCGTGCGGGGCAGGCCTTTTGCTATCTGTTAGATGCCTTTGCCGAGGCAATAAAAAAGCCGACCCACAAGTGGGTCGGCTTCTCAACAATCCGTGAGGATTATTAC
>NZ_DJTF01000121.1:0-10869 GCF_002438125.1 Pseudomonas sp. UBA6315 | reverse complement strand
GGCTGGCAGTTTACGCGAGTGCAGGGGGTTTGTAGAGCAGGGGCGCGCGTGCGTGTCGCCGCTCCCACAGGGTTATCGCTGCACTTGAGTTGGCGCAGCTCCTGTGGGAGCCGGCTTGCCGGCGATGAGCACCTGCCAGGCAATAAAAAACCCCGGCACTGGGCCGGGGTTTTCATGCATCACGCTAACGCGATCACTCCTGGTTGGCCAGTTTGTGCTCGAGGTAGTGGATGTTGACGCCGCCTTTGCAGAAACCTTCATCACGCACCAGGTCGCGGTGCAGCGGGATGTTGGTCTTGATGCCGTCGACGACGATCTCGTCCAGGGCATTGCGCATGCGCGCCATGGCTTCGTCGCGGTCCTTGCCGTAGGTGATCAGCTTGCCGATCAACGAGTCGTAGTTCGGCGGAACCGAGTAGCCGCTGTACAGGTGCGAATCGACGCGCACGCCGTTGCCGCCTGGGGCGTGGAAGTGCTTCACCTTGCCGGGGCTCGGGATGAACTTCTTCGGGTCTTCGGCGTTGATACGGCATTCCAGCGAGTGGCCACGGATGACCACGTCTTCCTGGCGGATCGACAGCTTGTTGCCAGCGGCGATGCTGAGCATCTCCTTGACGATGTCGATACCGGTGACCATTTCCGACACCGGGTGCTCAACCTGCACACGGGTGTTCATCTCGATGAAGTAGAAACGGCCGTTCTCGTACAGGAACTCGAAGGTGCCTGCACCGCGGTAGCCGATCTCGACGCACGCATCGACGCAACGCTTGAAGACTTCCTGGCGGGCCTTCTCATCGATGCCCGGGGCCGGTGCTTCTTCCAGTACCTTCTGGTGACGGCGCTGCAGCGAGCAGTCGCGGTCGCCCAGGTGGATGGCGTTGCCCTGGCCGTCGGACAGCACCTGAACTTCCACGTGGCGTGGGTTGGTCAGGAACTTCTCCAGGTAGACCATCGGGTTGCCGAAGGCTGCGCCGGCTTCGGTACGGGTGAGCTTGGCCGAGGCGATCAGGTCCTCTTCCTTGTGCACCACGCGCATGCCGCGACCACCACCGCCACCGGCGGCCTTGATGATCACCGGGTAGCCGACGTCACGGGCGATCGCCAGGGCAACCTCCTCGTCTTCGGGCAGCGGGCCATCGGAGCCTGGTACGGTCGGTACGCCGGTCTTGATCATCGCGTCCTTGGCCGAAACCTTGTCGCCCATCAGGCGAATGGTGTTGGCTTTCGGGCCGATGAAGGCGAAACCGGATTTCTCCACCTGCTCGGCGAAGTCGGCGTTTTCCGCCAGGAAGCCGTAGCCCGGGTGAATGGCGGTGGCGCCTGTCACTTCAGCCGCGGCGATGATCGCCGGGATGTGCAGGTACGAATCTTTGGACGAAGCAGGACCAATGCAGACCGACTCGTCTGCCAGGCCCAGGTGCATCAGCTCGCGGTCGGCCGTGGAGTGCACGGCGACGGTCTTGATGCCCAGCTCTTTGCAGGCACGCAGGATCCGCAGGGCAATTTCCCCGCGGTTGGCGATCAGGACTTTTTCCAGCTTCCCAGACATCGTTGGCTCTCCGCGAATCAAACGATGGTGAACAGCGGCTGGTCGAACTCAACCGGCTGACCGTCTTCCACCAGGATGGCGTCGATGACACCGCCGACATCGGCTTCGATGTGGTTCATCATCTTCATCGCTTCGACGATGCACAGGGTGTCGCCTTTCTTCACGCTCTGGCCAACTTCAGCGAAGTTCGGCGAGGTCGGCGAAGGCTTGCGGTAGAAGGTGCCGACCATTGGCGAGCGGACCACGGTGCCTTTGAGGGCTGGGGCGGCAGCGGCAGCTTCGGCAACCGGGGCAGCAGCGGCAGCAGGCGCTGCGACAGGGGCGGCAGCCATCGGGGCCGGTGCGTAGAACTGCTGGGCAGCTGGGGTCTTGCTGTGACGGCTGATACGGACCGACTCTTCGCCTTCCTTGATCTCCAGTTCGTCGATGCCAGACTCTTCCAGCAGCTCGATCAGTTTCTTGACTTTACGGATATCCATTAATCATCAACTCCCAAAGGTTCGGTCAGGGGGCGTAATTTAAAAACGTATCTGAGACGTTTCTCTCGAACCCCGGCCCACGTGGGCCAAGGTCGCAATCATCAGGGCTGTGCGTTGGCAGCCAGTTGTTCCAGCGCGGACTCCAGGGCCAGGCGATAACCGCTGGCGCCCAGGCCGCAGATCACCCCTACGGCGACATCGGAAAAGTAGGAGTGGTGACGGAACGGTTCGCGTTTGTGCACGTTGGACAGGTGCACTTCGATGAATGGGATGCTCACCGCAAGCAATGCGTCACGTAATGCGACGCTTGTGTGGGTGAAAGCAGCCGGATTGATCAGGATGAAGTCCACACCCTCGTTGCGTGCGGCATGAATACGGTCGATCAGTTCGTACTCGGCATTGCTCTGCAGGTACTGCAGATGGTGACCAGCGGCGCGAGCTCGCTGCTCCAGGTCCTGGTTGATCTGGGCCAGGGTCATGGCGCCGTAGTGGCCAGGTTCCCGGGTACCGAGCAGGTTCAGGTTGGGGCCGTGAAGCACCAGTAGGGTTGCCATCTGCGGATTCCTTGGATTTGTAGGGCAATTCGACACAGCGCGGCGAGTGTGCCGTAAAGCGACGGCAAGTGTCCAGTTCCCGGCAATAGCCAGCACGATGTCCGAGGTTCGCGCGAAGTATGTGACCAAATAATTAAATCTGGTCACTCATGCGCAGAAAGTTCCCGGCTCGCGGGAAGTTATAGACCGAGTTTGCCGCGCACGCGTGCAAGAACGTCGGCGAAATCGACGGCGTTTATCTCGCCAATCACCCGATCAGTGGTCATTTCGCTGCCGTTCGCGGCAAAGAACAGCAGCGCCGGTGGGCCGAACAACTGGTAGCGGTCGAGCAGGGTGCGCTGCTCGGCATTGCTCTGGGTGATGTCGAAACGCAGCAGTTTGAAGGCGCCCAGCTGGGCTTGCACCTGGGGCGCGTTGAGCACTTCGTGCTCGATCACCTTGCAGCTGATGCACCAGTCGGCGTACCAGTCCAGCAGCACCGGCTGGCCGCTGGCCTTGGCTTGCGCCAGGGCGGCGTCCAGGGCTGCGGGCGTGGTGATGGTCTGCCAGGCGCTTTGCTGGGCTGGGCCACTGCTGGCAGTGGCAACGCTGGGCGGCGGCAGCGGGCGCAGCGGGTCGCCCTGGCCGCTCAGTGCGCCATACCAGCAGGCCAGGGCGTACACCAGCAAGGCCAGGCCAAGCAGTTGGGCCAGGCGTTGGCGTGGCGTCTTGATCACGAACTCCAGGGCGCCGAGGAACAGCGCCACCCCAGCGGCCAGCAAGCCGACCAGCAACAAGGTCGCAGGCCCCGGCAGCACGCGGCTGAGCAGGCCGATGGCCAGGCCCAGCAGCAGTACGCCGATGGCGTTTTTCACCGTGTTCAGCCAAGGGCCGCTCTTCGGCAGCCAGGCCGCGCCGCCCGTGGCCACCAACAGCAGCGGCGCGCCCATGCCCAGGCCCAGGGCGAACAGCTTGAGCGCACCGCCCAGGGCATCGCCGCTGGCACTGATATAAAGCAGGGCGCCGGCCAGCGGCGCCGAGACGCACGGCGACACCAGCAGGCTCGACAGCACGCCAAGCACCGCAGCCCCGAGCAGCGAGCCGCCCTTGGTGCGGTTGGCCACGTTGTCCAGGCGGTTGCTCAGGGCTTGCGGCAGTTTCAGCTCGAACAGGCCGAACATGGCCAGGGCGAACAGCACGAAGAACAGCGCGAACGGCACCAGCACCCAGGCCGATTGCAGCCGCGCCTGCAGGTTCAGGCCCGCGCCGAACAGCCCCATCAATGCGCCCAGCACGGCGAAGCTGGCCGCCATCGGCAGGATGTACGCCAGCGACAGCGCAAGGCCACGCGGGCCGCCGACCTGGCCACGCAGGACCACGCCGGAGAGGATCGGCAGCATGGGCAGCACGCAGGGCGTGAAGGTCAGGCCGACCCCGGCAAGGAAGAACAGCAACAGCGATTTCCAGCTCCAGGCCTGTTCACCGCTGGCCGGCACTGCGCCACCGTCGCCATCGATGCTCAGCCGTTCGGTCTCGGGTGGGTAGCACAAGCCCTTGTCGGCACAGCCCTGGTAGCCCACCAGCAAGGTGAAGGCGCGGGCGTCGGTACGCGGCAGTTCGATGTCGAGCACGCCGTGGTAGACCTCCACGTCGCCGAAGAACTCGTCGTGCTTGGCTTCGCCCTTGGGGATGTTCGGCGTGCCCAGGACGATGTCCGCAGGCTCGGTGCGGAACTGGAAACGATGGCGGTAGAGGTAGTAGCCGTCGGTGGCGACGAAGCGCAGCTTGATGCTGTGCGCGTCGGCCTGGACCAGGTCGAGCTTGAAGGCCTCGTGCACCGGCAGGAAGTCGGCACCGTTGGACAGCGAGGCGGCGCCGAGGGTGGCGCTGGGGCGGTTGTCGAGCAGGCCCGTGGCGAAGGCAGGGGCGGCCAGCAGCAGGAACAGCAGGAAAAACAGGCGGCGCATGACGGACTCGCGAGGTGGAACGTGCCGGGCATGATAGCGGAGTTGCCGGGGGTTGGCAGGGGGGGGCTTGGGGCGCGACGCATGGTCGCTGGTTGTGTTGCGCCAGTACTGGCCCTATCGCCGGCAAGCCGGCTCCCACAGGTACCCCACAGATCTCAAGTGCTGTGGGGTTGCCTGTGGGAGCCGGCTTGCCGGCGATAGGGCCGCAACGCTCAGACCCTGAACGCCCGAACAGCGCGGTTCAACTCGCCCCCCAGGCTCAACAGCTGCTCGCCTTGCTCACGCCCTTCGCCAATGCGCTGCAGGTTGTCTTCACCCAGCTCATGAATGCGCTCGCTGTGGTCGCGTATCTCGCTCACCGCGCCGCTCTGCTGCGCCGTGACATCGGCAATGCGCACCGCCGTATCGGCAATGGTGCGGATCGCGCTGACGATTTCATCCAGCGCACCATCGGCCGCCTGGGCCTGGTTGGCGGTGGCCTCGGCGTGTTCGAGCTGCGCCCGCATGCCCGCCACCGACCCGCGCGCCGCCTGCTGCAGGCGGTCGATCAGCGCCTGGATCTCGCCCGTCGCCCCGGTGGTGCGTTGCGCCAGCGAGCGCACCTCGTCGGCCACCACGGCAAACCCCCGGCCCATCTCGCCGGCGCGGGCGGCTTCGATGGCGGCGTTCAAGGCCAGCAGGTTGGTCTGCTCGGCAATCGAGCGGATCACCGTCAGCACTCCGCCGATGGTCGCCGATTCCTCGGCCAGTTGTTCGATCATGCGGGCATTGCCCTGCACCTCGTCGACCAGCGCGCGCAGGCCCGACAGGCTCTGGCCGATCACCGCCTGGCCCTGTTCCACGGCGCGGCCGGCGTCGCGGCTGGCATCGGCGGCGGAGCTGGCATCGCCGGCCACTTGCTGGATGGTCGCTTCCAGTTCGCCCAGGGCGTCGCGAATCTGCCCGGTGTCGCCGGCCTGGCGTTCGGCGCCGTCGTGCAGGGCGGCGCTCATGCCGGCCAGGGCATGGCTGCTGCCGGCGACCTGCTCGGCGTTGTGGCGGATGGTGCCGACCAGCTCCACCAGGTAGTGGCGCAGGCGGTTGAGCGATTCCTGAATGTCGTGCAGCTCGCGGTTGGTACGGCCCAGGTCGATGGCCTCGGCGAAGTCGCCTTCGGCCCAGCGTGACAGCGCCGGGGCCAGGCTGGTCAGGGTGCGCGCCAGGCGCCGCTGCAAGGTATCGACGAGCAGCGCGATCAGCAGGATCAAACCGATCATCAGCCCCTGCATCAGGCGCACTTCGCTGGCGATCTTGGTGTGCTGGCCGCGCACTTCCGGCTCCAGGCCGGCAATCGCCTGTTGCACGGCATCCAGGCGTTCATGGGTGCTGGCGGCCAGGGCGCTGCGCCGCTCGATCTGCTCGCGGGTGCGCTGCAGTTCGGCCGGGTAGCGGTTGAGCAGGCTCTGCAGGTCGCGCTTGAGGGCCACCGCGACATCTTCCTGCTCGGTACTGGTTTGGGTTTCCAGGCCCATCATGGCGGCGAAGTCGTCGGCACCGGATTCGGCGGCGCGGGTCACGCCCAGCAGCGGCAGGCCATCGATGACCTGGGCCTGGCTGCGGATCAACTGCAGCTCGCGATGCACTTCATCGGCAAGCTCCGCGCGGCCGCTGCTGACCAGCTTGTCACGGGCCAGCGACAGGCGCCCCAGGTGCAGGCTGGCATCGAACAGCGGCAGCAGGTAGCGGCTGGCCTCGGCGCTGTTGCTGTCGCGGGCGTAGCTGGCCAGCTGTTCGAAGTTGGCGCCCAGCTCGCGTTCGGCCTGCAGCAGCAGGGCCTGGGGGTCGCCGGCGAGCTTGCCTGCGGCCAGCAGTTCGTTGGCGCTGAAGGTGTTCAGCGAGCCGAGGCTGGGCCGCAGTTGGCTGGCCAGTTCGTCCGGCAGTTCGGCCAGCGCCGCCTGCAACTGCTGGTTGGCCTCCATGGCCGCCGCGTGGCGCACGGCATCGCCGCTGCCCAGGTAAGCCTCGATATTGCGGGCGGTGTGGTTCTGAAACTGCTGCGACAGGCTCAGGTAGCGCTCCATCAATTGATAGGGGCGCTCCAGGGCACGCTGCGACCACCACAGGGTCGCGCCCAGGGCGATACACACGGTCACCAGCAACAGGGTGTTGAAATTGGTCAGCCACTTCAGGCGCATAGCCGCGAACTTCCTGCGGGGGAGTGGAGGTAGGTGCCTGAAGTTATTGCGGTTTTATGACGTGGTGATGACGACAGCGGCTTGGCGCCATAAAAAAGTGGCACAGTGCCGCTATCGCGGTGACGGCTTTGCGGGCCGGTGGCAAGGCCCGCTACGGCTCGACGCGCACCACGCAGTTGCGCCCCGCATGCTTGGCCCGGTACAGGGCTTCGTCGGCGGCACTGGCCATGGTCAGGGCATCGAGTTCTTCATCGAGCTGCACCACGCCGGCACTGAAGGTGCACTGCAGGTCGTGGGGCTGGGCGGGGTAGAGGATCTCGGCGAAGCGCCGGCGGATCTCGTCCAGCACCTTGTGCGCCGCGTCCAGCGCGGTGTTGGGCATGACGATGGCGAATTCCTCGCCGCCGTAGCGGCCGATGAAGTCGGTCTTGCGCAGGCGTTGCTTGAGAAACAGCGCCAGGCTCTTGATCACCCGGTCGCCCATGGGGTGGCCATGGCGGTCGTTGATCTTCTTGAAATGGTCGATGTCGAGCATGGCGAAGCTCAGCGGCTGGCTTTCGCGGCGGGCGCGGAAGCTGCAGTCTTCGAGCAGTTGCAGGATGTGCGTGTGGTTGTACAGCCCGGTGAGGCTGTCGCGCACCATCCGCGACTTCAGGTGGCGCGCCCGCGCTGCGCGGTTGCGCACGGTGGTGATCAGGTGGCGTGAGCGAATCGGCTTGGTCAGGAAGTCATCGCCGCCTTCGCTCATGGCATCGAGCTGTTTGTCCAGGTCGTCCTCGGCAGACAGGTAGATGATCGGCACGCTGACGTAGCGGTCGTTGTGGCGGATCACCTTGGCAAGCTCGGGGCCTGAGCAGGTGGGCATGTACAGGTCGAGGATGATCAGGTCGGGCTGGAAGTCGGCAAGCTCGGCCATGGCGCGGATCGGGTCGCTCAAGCTGCGCGTGGTCATGCCGGCGTAGCCCAGCACCCGTTCAGTATGCAGGGCCTGGGTGCGCGAGTCGTCGATGATCAGCACGCGCAGCGGGTCGGACTGGGCGGTGCTGGTCATGATCTCGAGTTTTTCCAGCAGGCCCGAGGCCTCCAGGGTGCCGGTGAGAAACGCCTGGCCGCCGGCGCGCACCGCCGCCAGGCGCGTGGGCGTATCGGTTTCGTGGAGGCTGAAGAACAGCAGCGGGATGGGCTTGTCCAGGTCTTGCTGCACCTGCGCCGCCAGGGCCAGGCCACGCTCGGGCCCGCCGAAGTCGACATCCATGACCATGGCCGCCGGCATCTGCTCGGCCAGGGCGGCCATCAATGCCTCGGCATTGAACAGTGGCCGGGCGCTGAGGCCGAAGAACTCGAGCTGCTGCGCCAGGCGCTGGGCGGGCTCGGGGTCTTGCAACAACAGGTAGACCGGCTTGCGCGCAGGCGGCAGCGCCAGCTGGTCGAGTTGGTCACCTTTGCGCAGGCTGGTGCGCGAAAGGCGTTGCAGCAAGTGATCGAGCTCCTGCTCTAGGCGCTCGGGGCTCGGCTCCGCGGCGTGGGTCATGTCCTGGCTACTTATTGGAGGGATGTGCAGGTGCGATGATGGCTCTATGCTAGCACCAGTTTGCAAACGCGCGAGTGCGTTGGGTCAACAAAGCCTTGAAGCGCATTATTCAGTTCATGACTCATTGGTCGCTTATGCGTAAGGCGGTGTCTGCTTTATAGTGCAGCGACACGGGCTTGTCGTGGCACCCTGGCGCAAGCCTGTGGTCCAAGCCCTGAACCGTCGTGACTGATTAAGGACAAAGCCATGCTGGATTGGAAAAACCGTGAGGCCAAAGCCGAGCCCCGCGAGCGTGTCGACGGCCGCGGCGCTGCCGCCCGCAGCTACCTTGGGGGGCTCTGGAGCCGTGCCCTGGGGACGCTGATCGGCCTGTACCTGCTGGTCTGCATCGGCCTGGGCTGGTACTGGAGCGAAGAGCCGGACCTGTTCCCGGTGCAGCAGAACGCCCAGACGGCGGCCGAGCGCAATGGCCAGCAGATGGTGATTGGCTACACCACCGTGGAAACCCTCAAGACCGTGGCCGGTACCCTGCTGAACAAGCCCGGTGGCTATATTTCCAACGACCGCTTCCCGCCAGGGCTGTGGATGGACAACATGCCGAGCTGGGAATACGGCGTGCTGGTGCAGGTGCGTGACCTGTCCCGTGCCTTGCGCAAGGACTTCGCCCGCTCGCAGTCGCAGTCCACCGAGGACGCCGACCTGGCCAAGGCCGAGCCGCGCTTCAACTTCGACAACAAGAGCTGGATCCTGCCTTCGAGCGAGTCTGAGTTCGAAGAGGGCATCAAGTCGCTGACGCGCTATCAGACCCGCCTGGCCGCAGGCGACAAGGGTGCGATCTTCTACACCCGCGCCGATAACCTGAACAACTGGCTGGGCGATGTCGCCACCCGCCTGGGTTCGCTGTCCCAGCGCCTGTCGGCCAGCGTTGGCCGGGTCAAGCTCAACAACACCCTGAAGACCGAATCGGTGGTCGCCGGCCAAGCGCCGCAGGTGGACGAGGAGCTGGTGGAAACCCCGTGGCTGCAGATCGACAACGTGTTCTACGAGGCCCGTGGCCAGGCGTGGGCGCTGTCGCACCTGCTGCGTGCCATCGAGGTGGACTTCGCCGACGTGCTGGCCAAGAAGAACGCCACGGTCAGCGTGCGCCAGATCATCCGTGAGCTGGAGGCCTCGCAAGAGCCGCTTTGGAGCCCGATGGTGCTCAACGGCAGTGGCTTCGGCATGTGGGCCAACCACTCGCTGGTCATGGCCAACTACATCTCCCGGGCCAACGCTGCGGTCATCGACCTGCGCCAGCTGCTGTCGCAGGGTTGAGCATGGCCATCAGCCCCAACGAGGCCGCCCACCGGGCGGCTTCCGACCGAGAACTGGTCGCCTGGGTGGACGAAACCGACCAGGTGCTGGGGGCGTTGCCCAGGGCCGAACTGCGCGAGCGTGGCCTGATCGGCCGCTGCACGTTCATTCTGCTGTTCAACAGCGCCGGCGAGCTGTGCGTGCACCGGCGTACCTTGAGCAAGGCACTTTACCCCGGCTACTGGGACGTGGCCGCAGGCGGCATGGTGGCGGCGGGCGAGGCCTACGCGGCCTCGGCCGCCCGCGAGCTGGCCGAGGAGCTGGGCATCGCCGGGGTGCCGCTGACGTTCCACGAGCGCTTCTATTTCGACCAGCCGGGCAACCACCTGTGGTGCGCGGTGTATTCGGCGGTGTCGGATGCGCCGCTGCGGTTGCAGCCCGAAGAGGTGATCGAGGCCAGGTTCGTGGCAATCGAGCAGGCGGAGGCGGAAAGCCTGGTCAAGCCCTATTGCCCCGACTCGCTGGCGGCATTGCAGCGCTACAAGGCCAGCCTTTGAGCGCTGCCTTGGCGGGCTCGTGCGATCGCCGGCAAGCCAGCGCCGGCAAAGGCCCCCAGGGTTTTTGCCGAAGGGTCGCAAATCATTCGCAAAATGGCGCATTCCAGTACTTAGCAACGGCGTGATTTATCGTTAAACTGCGCGCCCTTTTCGGGCTGCCGCAAGTCTTGCAGCAGTAGCGCCGCCCCTGCCAGAGTGGGGCTTCGCGGTCGGCTCCCGTCGACCAGTTTTTGTCCTCAGCACCGAGGAACAAAAGTGTCCAAGAAAGCTTCTTCCTTCGCCGCCCTTGGCGGTCTCGTGTACTCCACCGATGCCGGTCGGCACTGCCCCGACTGTGGCCAACCGGTGGACGCCTGCACCTGCAAGCAGCAGCTCATCCCCGAAGGCGATGGCATTGCCCGTGTGCGCCGTGAAAGCAAAGGCCGTGGCGGCAAGACCGTGACCACCGTCACCGGCGTGCCGCTGCCGCTCGACCAGCTCAAGGAGCTGGCCACCACCCTCAAGCGCCGTTGCGGTACCGGCGGCGCGCTGAAGGATGGGGTCATCGAAATCCAGGGCGACCATGTCGAGCTGCTGATTGGTGAGCTGACCAAACAAGGCTTCAAGGCAAAAAAATCAGGCGGCTGATGGCTGCCCGCGATTTTTTGCCCAGCGCTTTCTAAACTCGTTGCCGTGGCCAGGGTCTACCCCTGGGCACGGACGAATCGTCATTTTCAGCTTTTACACTGCGCCCGCCTCCTTGCGGGGCAGTGTCTTGGACTTTTCTATAGGGGACTTGAATGTCCG
>NZ_DJTF01000050.1:1887-19658 GCF_002438125.1 Pseudomonas sp. UBA6315 | reverse complement strand
GCATCCTCGCCGAATTGCAGCGCGACGCCCGCATCTCCAACCAGGAGCTGGCCGAGCGCATCGGCCTGTCGCCCTCGCCATGCTCGCGTCGGGTCAAGCAACTGGAAGACGACGGCTACATTTCGCGCCAGGTCGCCCTGCTCGACCGCAAGAAACTGGGCCTGAGCCTGACCGCCTACGTGCTGATCGGCATGGACCGGCACACCCCGGAGCGCTTCGAAACCTTCGAGGCCGCCATCCGCAACCTGCCGCAGGTGCTCGAATGCAGCCTGGTCACCGGAATGGATGCCGACTACCAGCTCAAGGTGGTGGTGCCGGACATGGATCATTACCAGAAACTGCTACTAGGCAGCCTGACCCGCATCGAAGGCGTCACCAGCGTGCGCTCGAGCTTCGTGCTCAACCAGGTGCTGGCAAGCACCGAGCTACCTTTGACCCACCTTCGTTAATCGCTGCCTGGCCTGCGTATAATCGGCTGCTCAGCCTGCCTGGAGAACACAAATGGACCCCGCCGTATTCGAAGAGTGGATGATGATCATCCTGGTGACCGTGTTGATCGGTTTCATGGGCTTCATCGTCTGGGACCTGGCGAAGAAGTCCAAGGCGGGGCGCTTTGGCACGATGATCCTGTTCTTCGTGCTCGGCCTTGGGGTGCTGGCCTTCATCATCAAGAGCGTGGTGGTGGGGTTTCTGGAAGGGGTTTAGTGATTTCTCGGGCCCCATCGCTGGCAGTCCAGCTACCCACAGTTTGTGCATTACCCTGTGGGAGCCGGCTTGCCGGCGATGAGCCCAACCAGGTCTAAAGCCGCGCCGGAACCTCGCGCCAACACCCCTGCTCCAGCCCCTCCAGCGCCCAATCGCCAATCCGCACGCGCACCAGGCGCAAGGTCGGCAACCCCACCGCCGCCGTCATCCGCCGCACCTGGCGGTTACGCCCCTCGCGAATCACCAGCTCCAGCCAATGGGTCGGCACGCTCTTGCGAAACCGCACCGGCGGGTTGCGCGGCCACAGCTGGGGCTCGTCGAGGCGCCGTGCTTCGGCGGGCAAGGTTGGCCCGTCATTGAGCTCAACACCTTCGCGCAGGCGCTTTAGCTGCTCATCGCTCGGTTCCCCTTCCACCTGCACCCAGTAGGTCTTGGCCAACTTGTGCTTGGGGTCGGCGATGCGTGCCTGCAATTGCCCGTCATTGGTCAGCAGCAACAGCCCTTCGCTGTCGCGGTCCAGCCGCCCGGCCGGGTAGATGCCCGGGATGTCGATGAAGTCCTTGAGCGTCGCTCGCCCCTCACCGTCGCTGAACTGGGTCAGCACGTCGAACGGCTTGTTGAACAGGATCAGGCGTGGCTCGGCCGGTGGAGCCTTGGCTTGGCGACGGGGGCCGGCAGGCCGCGCCTGGGGGCGGCGCGGCTTGGAACGGGGAGGCAGTGGCATGGATCCTCAGCGGAACGGCGGCTCATCGAAGCTGCGCAGTTTACGCGAGTGCAGCGAGTTGAGCTCGGTGCGCAGCAGGTCGAGGGCCGCAATGCCGATTTTCAGGTGCTGGCTGACAGCGCGGTTGTAGAAGGCGTTGGCCGAACCCGGCAGCTTGATTTCGCTGTGCAGTGGCTTGTCCGAGACGCACAGCAAGGTGCCGTAAGGAACCCGCAGGCGGTAGCCCTGGGCGGCGATGGTGCCGCTTTCCATGTCCACCGCGACCGCACGGGAGAGGTTGATCAACGGCCGCTCCTGGGCCCAGCGCAGCTCCCAGTTACGGTCATCGTAGGTCAGCACGGTGCCGGTGCGCAGGCGCTTCTTCAGCTCGTCGCCACGCTCGCCGGTGACCTGCGCCGCCGCTTCCTGCAGCGCCAGCTGCACCTCGGCCAGGGCCGGGATCGGGATGTTCGGCGGCACCACCCGGTCGAGGATGCCATCGCGGCGCATGTAGGCGTGGGCCAGCACGTAGTCGCCGATGGTCTGCGACTGACGCAGGCCGCCACAGTGGCCGATCATCAGCCAGCAGTGCGGGCGCAGCACGGCCAGGTGATCGGTGATGTTCTTGGCGTTGGACGGGCCGACGCCGATGTTGACCAGGGTGATGCCGTCGCCATCGGCGGCGATCAGGTGATAGGCCGGCATCTGGTAGCGGTGCCACACCACGCTGGCCACCAGGGCCTGCGCTTCACCGTGGTCCATGCCCTTTTCGATCTCGACGTTGCCCGGCAGCACCATGCGCACGAAGCGCGGGTCTTCGCGCAGTTGCTCGAGGCCGTGGCTGATGAACTGGTCGACGTAGCGGTGGTAGTTGGTCAGCAGGATCCACGGCTGCATGTGGCGCCAGTCGCTGCCGGTGTAGTGCACCAGGCGGCGCAGGGAAAAGTCGACGCGGGCGGCGTCGAACAGCGCCAGCGGCAGGGCCTTGGAATTGTCCCAGTCGTACAGGCCGTCGGCGATGTTGTCGGTGGCGGCGGACAGGTCGGTGCTGGGGAACACGCGCGCAAGCTCGGCGGCGGTGATGCCGCTGCCGGCCAGCTCGTCGCCCTGGTCGACCACGTAGGGATACGGGATGTTCTGTTCGCTGACGCCGACTTCCACGGTCACCGTGTAGTCATGCATCAACGGACGCAGCTGCTCGAGCAGGTAGCCGCGAAACGCCGAAGGCTGGGTGACGGTGACACTGTAGGTGCCCGCAACCTGCACCTTGGCATAGGCACGGGTGGTGGCGGCCACTTCGCCGTGGCTGTAGTAGGTCAGGCGCAGGGCCGGGTAGCGGTATTGGGCACGCTCGTCGGCGTCCGGCTCGGTGCGGTCTTTCAGGTAACGCTTGAGGGCCTGGCTGAGGGCACCGGTGGCCTGTTCGTGCAGGGCCGCCAGACGGTCGACGGCCTGTTCGGGAGTATCAACGACTACAAAGGCGTGGCTCACACTGTGCTTCCTGTCTGGACATGCGTGGGAATCATCTTGCCTGCGTTTCATGGCAAATACATCCCCGGTGGTCGCGAGGGCCCCATCGCCGGCAAGCCGGCTGCCACAGCAGGGTGAGCACCTTGGCCCCCGTGGCAGCCGGCTTGCCGGCGATAGGCCTCAGGACGGCGTGGCCCGCGCCACCAGTGCCTCGACATCGGCCCCGCGCGGCAACGCGCCGTACACCCGCCCGCCCCCCGTGAGCCGGCTGCCGATGAAGGCATCGCTCACCGCCGCGTTGCCCGCCTCGAGCAGCAACTTGGCCTGCAGGGCCAGGGCAATGTCCTCGGTCAGTTGCCGGGCGCGGTACTGGATGTCGCTGGTGTCGGCAAACGCGCCCTTGAGGTTGCCGATGTGCGCCGCCAGGCGTGGGTCGCCATGGCCGTCGCCCAATTCGCTGAACAGCGCATCGAGCACCCCCGGCTCCTTGGACAAGGCCCGCAGCACGTCCAGGCACTGCACGTTGCCCGAGCCTTCCCAGGTGGAGTTGACCGGCGCCTCGCGGTACAGCCGCGGCAGGATGCTGTCTTCGACATAACCGGCGCCGCCGAGGCACTCGGCGGCCTCGTTGATCATCGCGGGGGCGCGCTTGCAGATCCAGTACTTGCCAACCGCCGTCACCAGCCGGGCGAAATGCGCCTGCTGCGGGTCGTCGAGCTGCTCCAGGGCCTGGCCCATGCGCAGGCTCAAGGCCAATGCCGCTTCGCTTTCCAGGGCCAGGTCGGCCAGCACGTTCTGCATCAGCGGCTGCTCGCCGAGCACGCGGCCGCCGACCTTGCGGTGCGCGCAGTGGTGGGTGGCCTGGGTCAGCGCCTGGCGCATCAGGGCGCTGGAGCCGACCATGCAATCGAAGCGGGTCATGGCGACCATTTCGATGATGGTCGGCACACCGCGCCCCTCCTCGCCCACCATCCATGCCAGGGCGCCGCGGAACTCCACTTCGCTGGAGGCATTGGAGCTGTTGCCCAGCTTGTTCTTCAGGCGCTGGATGTAGAACTGGTTGCGCTGGTCGTCCGGCCGGTGGCGCGGCAGCAGGAAGCAGGTCAGGCCTTTTTCGGTCTGCGCCAGGGTCAGGAAGGCATCGCACATCGGCGCCGAACAGAACCACTTGTGCCCGACCAGTTCGTAGGGCTGGCCGGGGCCAGGCGTGCCTACCGGGTAGGCGCGGGTGGTGTTGGCGCGCACGTCGGTGCCGCCCTGCTTCTCGGTCATGGCCATACCGATGGTGACCCCGGCCTTGTGCCGGTCGCCGACATTACGCGGGTCGTACTCGCGGGCGAGGATCTTCGGCAGCCAGTATTCGGCCAGCTCCGGCTGCAGGCGCAGTGCCGGCACGGCGGCGAAGGTCATGGTCAGCGGGCAACCCGTGCCGGCCTCGGCCTGGCTGTGCAGGTAGGTCATCGACGCCCGCGCCACGTGCGCGCCGGGGCGGGGTTCGGCCCAGGGCAACGACGGCAGGCCGTGCTCGACGGCGGTGCGCATCAGCTCGTGGTAGGCGGGGTGGAACTCCACCAGGTCGATCCGATGGCCATAGCGGTCATGGCTGCTGAACTCCGGCTTGTGCGCGTTGGCCAGGAAGCCTGCGGCCATCAATGGTCCGCCAGCCAGGGCACCGTAGGCATCGATCCGCGATTCGGCCCAGCCGGCGCCGAAGCGCCGCGACCATTCCTGCAGCGGGATATCGAGACGGTACAGGTTGGCGCCGTCGAGGGGCGGTGGCTGGTTAGTGACTTCGTGGGTTTCAGCGTACTGGTGCAGGTTCATTGGGAGCTCCTGAGGCCGGGCATGCCTGAAAGGCACAGTGAAGCACTCCGTGCCAGTGAGTCAAAGTGACATAAATGACTATTCGGGATGCCATTTGCGACCCCGCCTTGTCCGCCCTCTCCTGCGTGTAATCGCTCGCCCTCGAACTAGCATTTTTGCCAGGTGACGAGGATACCGGCTCGCCAAATACTGGAGGGACCCAGCCAATGCCATGTATCCCAATCAATCGTTGCCATGCGGAGAATGCGAAATGGGCCGTTATTCAGAGAAAAAAGTAACCGGCTACAACAAAAGTATCCTTGAGAAAGCCGGCTTGAAGCTCGGAGAAAAGATCGAAGTCAACGGCCGTAGCGTCTGGCTCATCGGCATTGAGGACAGCCATATAAATGTCAATTACAACCGCAAGGATAGCCCCAATCATGTACGTATCTACTATGAAGAATCTGGGGGGAACCACTGCGCATCAATAGAGGGTGTTCCCCCAGAAGAAATCACGCTTCTAAGTCAGAATAAAGAAAAATACGAAGCCCTTGAAAGTAAATTCAAGTACGCGCTCCAGGAGATTACAAGCCTAGGTGCACAAAAGTTAAATCTAAAAGAAACGCCCGTCTTTCCTCGCAGACCATTGATTGCGCTGATTGAACTAAAGGATGACTACGATGGCAGCAACCAAGGGGAGAGCGCCCTTTACAGCAGTGCGGCGAAAAACCTTTGTGGATTTCTGTGTATCGTAGAGGCCTCTGAGCTGGCGGAGCGCTCTGATGAATTAATAATCTCAACGCATGTATCGTTGAACGATGAATGCTTCCGCTCAGGCCCTTGGAATACTCACTTCACCCTCCCACCTTCACGAGAGCTCGGCTGCATCTCTAAAGACCGCATACGCGCGCTCTATGACCTATCTGCACTCGACAAAGTAAAACCTGTGCTAGATGCAATCAATGCCAAAACGCAAGCCTTGAGCAATCTGGTAGAAAATGATGCCAAACGGACAGAGTTTATACCATCACCCTTTTATGAAGACTTACCTTCCGGCCTCGTAATCGTTGATTTCAACCATGCCATCGACGAAACCGGCAGGACCAGTGGTTATGGCTTATTGGCAGCCAGTGGGTTTCGGGTTTTGACGATCTCTTGCCCCGAGGAAACGGTGAGCGAGTACAACGCTCTGAAAAGTGAGCACGAATTCTTATCTTATTTCGAGCCTTTGAAGGACTTCAACTCGGTCGAATTCTCTATCAAAGCCTTCTACGCAACCTCGGGCATGACGGCAGAGCAACCTAACGATGATTCGACCTCAACGACGGGTCCATCACCCACGGCCCGTCCATTGCAATCATTATCGACGCCCTACCTGATCTCCAATCAGGCCGACGGTTCTCTTCCCGACATGACCGATTTCTCGCTTGAACGGGCGGGCAGTATCGAAGGCGGCTGGTGCACCAGTACCACGATCAAGGCAGGCCGTGCATTGGCCGAGGGCGAGGTGTTGAGTGCCTTCCTGATTGATCGGCTGGACGGCGATATCCGCAAAGTCGATTACACGGCGCAAAAGGGCGAGCTCTCTGCCCAACAGTGGCCTAAAGCCTTCGCCGATTACCTGGCGGCTGCCGGAGAACCGATGACCGCCGGTGGCTGGGGCGCTGACAATACCTTTTCCACCGCTAGCGAGCCCCTGCGGCTGTGGAGCCCGGCACGCTATCGCACGTTCAGCAATGCGCCCTTTGCTGCCAATCTCGTGCAGGCACTGGCCTGCGATGAGTCTTTCACCCCTACAGCAGACGAAACGCTTTGCCTGCAAGTACGCGACCTGACCTCACAGGCGTTGTACGAGCACCACTTTTTCACCCCCACGGCCACGCAAGCCAGCGCAAAGTGGTCCAAGGCGCTGTGCGAGCAGATCAACCGTGACAGCCGACTGATGCGCGCGGGCGTGCCCGATGACTGCAGCGTGACACCTGCCGAAAGTGGCAATGCCTTCTGGGTGCCGCAGTGCGCCGAGTTGTGCGTCACCCTTACCGAGACGCGCTGGTGGCAAAGCCAGGCTATCGAGAGTGAGCAGGCACTGGGAGAAGGGCAGACACTGCAGGCGTGGGTCTATGATGCGTTTTCCCATCGTTTGCTCGCTCACCACACGTGGACGGCGGACAAGGCGCAGCGCAGCGCTGGCAAATGGCTCGGGGCCTGGGCCAAAGCCCTGAACGCCTCGCCGGTGGCAGCCTACCTGCGCGTGGCCACGCACAACCCGCAGGCTGAACGAGCCGATGAAGCGGACAACCTGCACCTGTGGCAACGCGGTGATGCACTGCGCATTTTTACCACGCTGCCCGACGCAGCCAATCGCCTGCCAGGCCCTACCCTGCAATCGGCCTGGAAGGCCGATGCCGAGCATGCGGTACTGGTCACGGTACGCCACCCGTTCAGCCGCAAGTTGCTGCACCGCGCACTGTTCAAACCCCAGGATGCCGACAACGTCAATGACCGGGATACCTGGCTACAGGCGTTGGGCGATTTCCTCAAAGCGCAGGCCTGGCCCGAAGTGCATATCGGCGCAAGCGATGAGCCGCTGTGCGTCCCTCGCTTCAGCGAGTTGCAGGTGCTGCTGGAGAACGTCGGCGACGGCAATACGTGGAGCGACGGCGATTACGTCAACTACCTGCTCGAAACAGACCAATTGCCAGGCTCCACGGCCGCTGAACAAGCACGCTTCAAGGTAACTGCGGGGGCTGCCACGGTACAGGTCGAGGTCGAGTCGTTGAATGGGGAACTGGCGTTTCGCCTGGACAAAGCCGCGCACGAAAAAGGCTACCGGGTGGCTGCCTGCGTACCACGCGCCAGCGAGCAGCCGCGGTGGCCGGTGGAGGTGACTGACACCAAGGTCACCTGGGCAGGGCCGATCGTAAATGGCGTCTACGACCTGTACCTGACCTATCCGGAAAAGGCACGAGACGAAACCACGTTGACCGTGGGCCATATTGGCGCCTTCCACTCCAGCCATTTCTGGCACGGTGTGCAGGCCGTCGAATTTACCCCGCACGCGGCCATGAAAGCCTACGAGGAAATCAGTTTCCTGTGCGAGGACTACGGCAATACCAACCACTCCGAAGTATTCGACACCAGCAACCAGGACCAGACCGGTGTGGACGAACGCAGCGGCCTGTTCCATGCCCATTACCCGATTGCGACCTTGCAAGGTTTGCATGGGCTAGGCCCGGTGTGCGACCTGACCCTGCACTACTCGGCGCTGCGGGCCAACGAAGCGGGGCTGGGTGATGGCTGGGCCTGGCGCTTTTCCAGAATCATCACCAGTTCCACTCAGGAAAACGACCACCGCCTGCTCACCCTCGCCGATGGTACTCCGGTGACCTTCAGCGATGAGCAGTGGACCCAGCTGGGCGCAGGGCAAGCCATCAAGACCAATGCCTGCAGGGTAACCAGCAACAAGGATTACAGCCAGTTCAAGCTTGAGTTCCCGAGCGGCCGCCAGGAGGTCCTGAGCAAACCGGCAGCGCCCGGCAGCGACGAAGTCGAACCTAACGACGAGTTTCGCAAGAAAGTGCTCAAGGCCTTGAAGGCGATCAAAAACAAAAGTAAGCCGGCCTTTCCGACGATGCCTGCTCACTGGACTCAATGGGTGCTGCTGGTGCTCTGCCCACACGGGTATTACACGGCGGGCGCGATTGATTACAGCGAAGCCGTCAGCCTCTGGAGTAAACACGGCAACACCAAGGAGCTGGACAGGCGTATCGCGCTGTATGAGCGGCCGTTCGTACAGCTACTGCCATCACGCATCGTCTCGCAATATGGCGAAGCGTTGGATCTGCAATGGAAGCGCCAGAAAGGTCAATTCCTGCTGATGAGCATCAAAAGCGGCAAAACCGAGCTGTTCAGCGCGGAGTATGTCGACCCTGAGGTCAAGGCCGGTGGCCGGGTGAACATGCAACTCTGGCCGGGCAGCAACGAAACGTTCAAGGTCGAACTCACACTCGAACACTATTTGCTGCGCACCCTCAAGCGCTTGCAGAAGGACACCGTTGTGCAGCAGGTCGATTGCGGCTACGACGATGACCCGACCCTGGACAGGGTGCTGTGCCGGCTGCAGGAGCTGGATGGTTCTGTGGAATGCGTGCAGTACGTCAAGCAGGACGCCAAGCTCAAAGGTGCACCTGCCCTGCCCCGGGTGGCATTGCACGCGCTGCTGCCAGGTGGCGGCCAGCAGAACCATATCCACCACTACACCTATACCGGCAGTTATCAGAACCCGGACGACCAGTTGTTCATCGCAGCCGTGCAACGCGGCGCCCATGCCAACGTGGTGCATGACCTGCACACTTTCGGGTTGGACGCCGAGGGTAACCGCACGCCGCTGATGCGGGGCTCAGGCTCGGCCAACGCGCATTGGCTGGAGTTTTACCTGCGCCATGAGCACACCACAACCACGTTCCGCTATACAGGATTGGGCGATGAGCTGGTCGAAATCATCGAGCGTATGGTCATCAGGGTCAGCGGGACACAGATCGAAGTGACCGCCAAAGCCCCGGCGATCGAACGTCGGCAGGCCGTATTGCAAGCGTTGTGGGGATACTCGACCAAAAACCGCAGGCAGCTTCACCAAGCGATCAAACACATGCTCAGCCTGGCGCCAAAGGCGCAGCGCGCAAACCTGGGCAAAACGGTAGACGCAACCACGATCGTGACTGACGCAAAAGGGAACCCCTTACACCTGCATGCCAAGGGCTCGCACTCGGTCTACTACTGTTATTACGGTGACCAAACTGAAAACCAGATCGCGCTGGGCAGCGTGAAAACGCTCAGTGCAGTGCCGACTCTGGAGTGCCCTTTCGTACCTGACTACGCCAGCGCTCCGCTGATGGCTGAGTACCAGTGTGACGACTACGGCAACCCTCAGGGCTTGAAGCTCTACGGTTATCGCAAAGTCACCCGTGCCGACCGCGATTACCTGGAGCTGGCCGACGTGGTGATGGTGGATGGTATACGTGGCACGCTCACCAACGACACCCTCGACAAGGACACCACATGGGCGCTGATCGGCAATGAGGCGCTGTGGCACCAGATCACTACGAGCACCTCGGTACCCGCCAGCAAGAAAACCACCAGCGAGCAAAGCAAGGTGCTGGAATGGGCGATCACCAGCAAGCAGACAACACATCAAGACGGCAAGACCCTTGAGCTGACCAATGTTCAGAAATTCATCGATAACCCTACCCAGCCGGGCATCCAGGTGATCGTCAGCGCAACAACACCGGCAGGTACGGCCCAGGTCAGCAAGGAGGTTCGTTCGCGTTACAGCAGGCGCGCGCTGCAAAAGGTCGAGAAAGGCATCGAGGCGCACTGGGAGCGCGATGCCGCTGGGCGGATAACGAAAGAAACCCGCTACTTACTGGCATCCGGAAGCACCGGCAAAACCACTAAACAGATTGCCGATGAGAGCATTGACTCGGTCTACAGCGCCGACGGTAGAGAGGTAGAACGCACTTACAAGGATGGTAGCCAGAGCCATTCCAGCCTCGACGGCCTGCAACGGGCTTGGCAAACCTCGTGGCGCAGGTCTGTTACCGAGACATATGTGCCCTTGGAGGCGCACTGCTTCACGGGGCTGGACGAATCCTGCGTATTGGGGAGTTGGGTGTGGGATTACCTGCCGGGTGGTCAGGCCGTGCGCAAGGACATGCCTCTGCGGGGGTTGGCGGGTAGGCAACCCTGGTTGGCGCAGGAAGCAAAAACGGTGGCAAGTGTGCCGGTTGCGGTGGAAGAGGACAGGCACATTCTCGCGCGATTAAATTCAAGTGAAAGCAATACGTTGGAAATAACACTCAATGCACTAGAGGACGCCAAAGTAAAAGAACTAATCAAAAAAATAGATCATCATACAAATATTTGCATAACCCTATCAGGCAAAGATTACACAGTCTGCAACTCACCTCAAAGCATTATTGTGACCACACACGTGAAATCACTCAAGGTAATGAGTGTTATCGAGCTCTTCAAGTCAGAAAAATTCGATGCTTTAGCACAACTCGCCTATCAAAATGGCGACAGCACCCTCGACATACTTGAGCTCTTTGCAGGCTGCGAGGTGTCAACAATTAGGACTGAAGCATCTAAAAACCCTAGCGATGATGAATGGTATGATTCCCCTGTAATCACAAAGGAAGGAATTAACCTCAGCCCGCAAATAGCAGACCTGAAATTGCGTTGCGCAGAAAACTTACCCATCCACAAACTCTCGAACACCGCTGATTCCGTCGTTCAGATAACCGAACAGCAAGGTTTGAGCACCCAATGCCTGTCGAAGCGAACTACTACCCGCACAGCAAAAGCGGACGGTACCTTGCAACACTCAGTGCAATGGGCCGATGAGAGCGGCGTGCAGCACCTGCAACTCGATCAGCACTACGACTCCGACGGTCGTATCACCCGCCATGCCCGTACCGTGGGCGAGAACACTCGGGCCTACGCGCTCGAACACGATAGTCTCGGCCGGGTAACCAAGGTGACCCGCCCCGATGCCACGACCATCGAACGCACCTACCACGGCTTTAGCAATCACGTCTCCTCGCTGACCGTGGACGGGCAAGTCGTCGCAACCCAGGCGGTGAGCGAACTCGGCAAACTCTCGACACGCAAGATAGGCAGCCGCGAATATGGATTTGCTGAGCAGAGCGTGACTCTGCCAGACAAGACCCAGTTGCGCAGTGTTCAGGATGCCAGTGGCATGCGTTTGGAGGCGGATGGCAACGCGCTTTACAGCCAGAAGCACCCTGACGGATCGACCGTTCTGAATTCCGATGCCGGCTGGCGGCATTCGATCGCTAGCGCACAGGTGCCCGGTCGTCGGAATACCACTGAAAAAACGCCTCGAGGTACGGTCAAGGGCGCCGAGTGGCAGAGCCTGCGTGGGCAGAGTATCGCCGCTCGGCACGCCAACGGCCGCACACGGCGGGTATTCCACGACAGCGAGGGGCGGCTGTTGCGCAGCTGCCAGCAACACGAGGACGTGTTGTACCGTTACGACGAACTGGGTCACCTGCAAACGCGCCGGGTGCAGGCGCTGACCGGCGCCGGGCAATGGCAAGTGCACAGTGAGCGTGACGGCCTCAACCGGGAAACCGTGCGTACCTTCCTGCGCAACGGCGCCCCTTGCTTCAGCCAGCACATGACCTGGCAAGGCGACGGCCGCCTGGCAAGCAAGGCCAGTTACCAGAACGGCAATCTGCTGCGCACTGAACGCTTCACCTATGACCTGCTCGACCGCCTTGCAAGCTATGCCTGCGACACCCAGCAAGCGGCACACTGCCCGCAGAATGGCGATGGCACGCCGATCAAGGCCCAGACGTTCAGCTGGGACAGCCTGGACAACCTGACCCGTTGCACCAGCACCCCGTTCGAAGGCGAGGCGGTGACGGAAACATTCACCTATGCAACGACCTCCGACCCCACTCGTCTGACTTCGATGAAAACCGGCGAGCAGGCAACGGCCCTGACCTGGAACAGCAACGGCCAACTGCAGGTGGACGGCCTGCAACGGACGCGCACGTACACTGCCGCCGGGCAACTGAGCAGCATCAAGGACGACACAGGCACCTTGCTCACCCGCTACGAATACGACGGCCTGCAGCGCCTGGCGGCGCAATACGAGGAAAAGGACCAGAGCACCCGCGAGTTGCGTTACGACGGCGATGAGCTGATCGGCCAGGTGTGTTTCGACAAGGCTGGCAAGCCCACCCGCAGGACCAGCATTTCCCCGGGGCTGGCGCAGTATGACGGCGACCAGGTGCGCTGGCTGATCGACGATCCGCAGGTGGGCATCGTCGGCCAGGTGTGCGACGACGACCTGCAACTGGCTCCCCTGCTGCCCTTTGGTGAAGGTGCGACGCTGGAGGGCCTAGTCACCGGTTACAACGGCATGCGTCGCGACCCGGTGACGGGCCAGTATCATGCAGGCAACGGTTACCGCTGCTACGACCCAGCACTGCGCCGGCATACCCAGCCTGACTGGCTGAGCCCATTCGGCGAAGGGGGTATCAACGACTACGCCCACTGCCCCGACCCGGTCAACCTGCATGACCCCAGTGGCGCGATCATGCTCAGCCGTTGGGGGCAAAAGGAGGACCTGGAGCACTATGAGCAGATCCTGCGCGAGACCAAGCCCATGCCGGTCGGCGGACGCTGGCGGGGCCTTGCGCTTTCGGCCACGCTGACGGTGCTGGGTATCGCCGCGTCGGTGATGACAGGTGGCGCCGCCTCGGTGTTCTTCGTCGCGATGACGACTTGCGCGGTGCTCTCGTTCGGCTTCGAGGTGGCCTCCGTCCTGACGGAAGACTCCAACCCCGAGCTGTCCAGAAAGCTGGGCTATGCGGCGCTGGCCTTTGGGGTGGCGTCGCTTGCTGAAAGTGCCCTGGGCTTGCTCAAGAAGCTACCAGCGCTGGCCAAAGCCGCGATGAGCTCCGTGCGACAAGTCGGCAAGAGACTCACCCATTTCAAGGCTGGCACGCGACTGGCGCGCAACACCGTGAGCCCCATGGAATACGCGATGGAGCAATTGGGCAGCATTCCCGGCGTCACGCCTGCAATAGGACCTGCCCGTAACGGAGTGCGGGCCACGCTCAGGGTGGCCGGTACCCGGTTGATCAACTACCTGGGTGAGGCACAATCCATCGACCTCAATGCTGCGCGCTATGCACGTATGGGCGCCTATGGCAGGGCGCTGCGCAAAGCTCACAGGCTTCACAACTTCGCTACCCGGTCACGGGCTCTGAGCGCGGGCGCTTGGGTAACGGGCAAGGCGATCGAAACCCACATCACTCAAAGTTCAGTTTTCTCCTTCATCGCGATCGCGACCGGCGATAGCTCGAGCGCCATTTCACCGTGGGGGCGTTACTCCATACCCCTCGATCAGTCGATCACTTGGAATCACGGGGGCGGTGGACATTTGTTGGCCTAAACCAAGAAGCGTTGCGGGTTGGTGCACGTCCGGCAACAACCCGCAACTGTTAAAACTGCCAGTGTCCAAGCGCAGCTTGAATAGTTAGGCTTTTTTAGCACCCCGGCAATACCCCAATCAGGAGCTAAAACCATGAGCGATGTGAAAGTTGCAAAGGTCAAGCTGTACAACGCCAAGCTGAAAGCGGGCTTCCTCGCTTACGAGGTCGAAGAAGAGGAGGTCATCCTGACTAGCGAGGCGGTGGGCAAGCTAAATTTGAAGAACGGCGATGAAGTAACGTTCGAAGTTTTGCAAAAGGATGGCAGGTATTACGCCACCAATGTAAAAGCCAAGTGAGCGCGCATTGCCTGCATTGGCTTCATCGCGGCTATCGCTACGCAATGGGGCTGATGCAGGCAATGTTTACTGATGCTAACAACGCTGGCGTAACCGCTTCGCCACATTACAGGAGACTTACCTGGAACTGCGTACCTCTGAAATGATTCTGCCCGGCATCTGGATCTGGGCAATCGCCACATTCAAGCTCAGCTCGAAACGGCTGCCCAGGCCGCGCGTCGATTCGTGCGCCAGCTTGCCGCCGAGCAACTCGCCCATCTGCCGGCAGATCGACAGGCCGATGCCCAGCCCGCCATAGCGCCGGGTCATCGAGCCGTCTACCTGGAAGAAGCGCTGATAGAGGATGGCCTGGTCCAGGTCATCGAAGCCGATGCCGCTGTCGCTGACGGTGAAGGTCAGCGCCAGGCTGTCCGGCCCCAGGCGCCGGCCGCGCACCTGCACCATTACCCCTCCCTGGTGGGTGAACTTGAGGCCGTTGTCGACCAGGCAACCCAGGCAACGCAGCAGCTTGTGCCCATCGCCCAGCAGTTCGTCGGGCAGCTCCGCGGGAATGTCCAGGCTCAGGTAAAGGCCTTTGCCCAGGGCCGTGCCGGCATGCCCGGCGCGCAGGTCCTGGAGCAGCCGGCGCAAGCTGAATGGGCTGGGCTGGGCGCGCAGGCGGCCGGCCTGCAGTTCGGTGAGGGTGAGGATGTCGTCGACCATGCCCATCATGTCCTGGGCAGAGCCCACCGCCGTGCGCTGGTACTGGGCCATTTCGGCGCTCATGGGCAGCGTCTGCATGAGCTCCAGCGAGCCGATCACGCCGTTCATCGGCGTGCGCAACTCGTGGGTGACGGTGGCGAGGAATTCGTCCTTGAGCAGGTTGCTCCTGGCCAGCTGCTGGTTCAGTTGCTCCAGGGTGCGGCCGGTTTCCCGCAGGGTCTGCGCTTGTTGCTCGCGCATGCTGTTGATGCGGTCGGCCAGGGCCAGCGACAGCAGCGCCACTTCCAGCGCCGAGCCCAGCTGGCTGGCGTACATGGTGATGAACACGTTCGGCAGGTAGCCCAGCACCATCAAGGTGTTGACCATGCCGCCGAGCAGGAACGCCGTCCAGGCAATGATGAACCAGCGCGCCACGCGCAGCCCCCGCGACCAGGCCAGCAGCCCGGCGGTGAAGATGCTCACGGTGAACAGCAGCGCCAGCACCGTGGCCATGCGCAGGGCAATGCCGTAGGGCATGCTCACCGCCAGCAGCATGACCGCTATCGCGCCCAGCATCAGCAGCTGCAGCAGGCGGTCGAAGCCCCGGCTGATCTTGCGCAGGCGCAGGAAGTGGCGGGCGAACTGGCAGCCGAACAGGCCGGCAGCGCCGATGAACAAGGGCGTGGCGGCGTTTGCCCACCAGGGGCTGTCCGGCCAGAAGTAGGCCACCCCTGCACCGTTGACCGACACCTGGTACAGGCCGAACGAAGCGATATAGAGGATGTAGTAGAGGTAACTGACGTCGCGCACGCTGATGAAGATGAACAGGTTGTACACCAGCATCACCAGCAACACGCCGTAGATCATCCCCAGCACGTACAGGCGAGTGGGCTGATCCTCCATGTAGGCCTCGCTCGACCACAACGCCAGCGGCGCCTGTACCGAGCCTTCGCTGTGCAGGCGCAGGTAGGCGGTGGTCGACTGCCCGGGGCGCATGGGCAGTTCGAACAGGTAGTTGTTCTGGCGGATCTGCCGGCTGTCGTAGGGCAAGGCATCACCGGTACGCTGGGCCAGGCGATAGACGCCATCGCTGCCGGGCAGGTACAGCTCGAGGTGATCCAGCGGCGGGTAGGCCAGCTCCAGCAGCCACTGGCGGGGCGCGGTGCGGTCGGAGGCGAGGTAGTGCAGGTCGACCTTCAGCCAGAACACCGAGGTCGAGTAGCCGGCGTTGAGCACGTCTTCATGGTGGCTACGAAAACGATTGGCGAAGATGGGTGCGCTGACTTGAGCGATGCTCGCCGTGCCATCGCGGTCTTCGTAGACCTGCATGACCTTGCCCAGCGGCAAGTGGCGGGTGGTATCGTCGAATTCGACGGCGGTGGCCAGCACGGGCAGCAAGCCCAGAAGCACGATCAGCAAATAGCGCATACAGCCCCAGCATGGCCTGTCCGGTCGCGTCGCGATGGCCTCCAATCCCTATGAGACGACGAAATCCGGCAGTGCCCGTTTGTCGAGTTATCCGAGCACTCTAGCATAGCTTTGAACGCTGGCAACGGGCCACATTAAATTTCGATTAAAAGGCTCTAGAACAATGCTTTCAGGCTTGTTACAAGAATAAATCTGACCGATCGATCAACAAAATCCATTTGTAGGACGATCCGCACAATTGGGTTTGGTGGTAAGCTCGCCGACCATGAATACCTACAGCTCCCGCCCCGTTGTCCTCTGTCTCTCCGGCCACGACCCAAGTGGCGGCGCCGGCTTGCAGGCAGATATCGAAGCCCTGATCGCCCAAGGCTGTCACGCCGCACCGACCGTGACCGCCCTGACCGTGCAGGATACCGTCAATGTTTCCGACTTCCGCGTGCTCGACCGCGAGTGGGTGCTGGCCCAGGCCAACGCTGTGCTGGCCGACTCGCGGGTCGCCGCCGTCAAGCTGGGCATGCTCGGCTCGATCGAGATGGTCGACACCGTCGCCGAACTGCTGGGCGCCCACCCGCACCTGCCGCTGGTCTGCGACCCGGTGCTGCGCGCCGGTGGCGGTGGCCGCCTGGGCAAGGACGAAGTCGGCTATGCCCTGCGCGAGCGCCTGCTGCCGCTGGCCACCATCGCCACGCCGAACCTGCCCGAGGCGCGCATCCTGGCCGAACTGCCAGACGGCACGGCCGACGAGTGCGCAGACAAACTGCTGCCGTACATCAAGCACCTGCTGATTACCGGTGGCCACGGCGACGAAGACGAAATCCACAACCGCCTGTACAGCCGCGACGGCCAGAGCCACACCTGGACCTGCCAGCGCCTGCCGGGCAGCTACCACGGCTCGGGCTGCACCCTGGCCAGCGCCCTGGCCGGCCGCCTGGCCCTCGGCGAACAGCTGCAAAGCGCCGTGCGCAGCGCCCTGGACTACACCTGGCGGACCCTGCGCGACGCCGAACAACTGGGCAAGGGCCAGTTCGTCCCGCGCCGCCTGCCCCTGGACTTCTGCTCCTGACACGAGGCCTTCCGATGAAGCTACGCGGCCTGTACGCGATTACCGACAGCCAGCTGCTCGCCGGCCGTTTCCTGTCCCATGTCGAAGCGGCGCTGGAAGGCGGCGTGTGCCTGCTGCAGTACCGCGACAAGAGTGACGACGCCGCCCGCCGCCTGCGCGAGGCCGAAGCACTGATGAAGCTGTGCGAGCGCTACGGCACCGAGCTGATCATCAACGACGACGCCGAACTTGCCGCGCGCCTGGGCGTCGGCGTGCACCTGGGCCAGACCGACGGCCCGCTGACCCCGGCCCGTGCCCTGCTCGGCCGCCAGGCGATCATCGGCTCGACCTGCCACGCCCAGCTCGACCTGGCCCAGCAAGCCGCCAGCGAAGGTGCCAGCTACGTGGCCTTTGGCCGTTTCTTCAATTCCGTGACCAAGCCGGGCGCACCTGCCGCCAACGTCGAGCTGCTGGAGCAGGCCCGCGCCCAGGTCAAGCTGCCGATCGCCGTGATCGGCGGCATCACCCTGGACAACGCCGCCCCGCTGGTCGCCCATGGCGCCGACCTGCTGGCGGTGATCCATGGCCTGTTCGGTGTCGACAGCGCGCAGGAAGTC
>NZ_DJTF01000050.1:0-1621 GCF_002438125.1 Pseudomonas sp. UBA6315 | reverse complement strand
GTTCGCTTCCTGATTTCGAGAGAAGATCCCATGTCCCGTTCCGAATCCCTGTTCGCCCAAGCCCAGAAGCACATCCCGGGCGGCGTCAACTCGCCGGTCCGCGCCTTCAAGAGCGTCGGCGGCACCCCGCTGTTCTTCAAGCATGCCGAAGGCGCCTATGTGGTCGATGAAGACGACAAGCGTTACGTCGACTACGTCGGCTCCTGGGGCCCGATGATTCTCGGCCACGGCCACCCTGAGGTGCTGGAGGCGGTGCGCAACCAGCTGCAGCACGGCCTGTCCTACGGCGCGCCGACCGCCATGGAAACCGAGATGGCCGACCTGGTCTGCTCGCTGGTGCCATCGATGGAGATGGTACGCATGGTCAGCTCCGGCACCGAAGCCACCATGAGCGCCATTCGCCTGGCCCGCGGCTACACCGGCCGCGACGCCATCATCAAGTTCGAAGGCTGCTACCACGGCCACTCCGACAGCCTGCTGGTCAAGGCCGGCTCCGGCCTGCTGACCCAGGGCGTGCCAAGCTCGGCGGGCGTGCCGGCGGACTTCGCCAAGCACACCCTGACCCTGCCGTTCAACGACCTGGCGGCGGTCGAGAAGACCCTGGCCGACGTCGGCCAGAGCGTGGCCTGCATCATCGTCGAGCCGGTAGCCGGCAACATGAACTGCGTACCGCCGGCGCCAGGCTTCCTCGAAGGCCTGCGCGAGCAGTGCGACAAGCACGGCGTGGTGCTGATCTTCGACGAAGTGATGACCGGCTTCCGGGTATCGCTCGGCGGCGCCCAGGGCTACTACGGCATCACCCCGGACCTGTCGACCTTCGGCAAGATCGTCGGCGGCGGCATGCCGGTCGGCTGCTTCGGTGGCAAGCGCGAGATCATGGGCTGCATCGCCCCGCTGGGCCCGGTCTACCAGGCCGGCACCCTGTCGGGCAACCCGCTGGCCATGGCCGCCGGCCTGACCACCCTGAAGCTGATCAGCCGCCCGGGCTTCCACGACGAGCTGAGCGCCTTCACCAGCCGCATGCTCGATGGCCTGCAGCAACGTGCCGATGCCGCTGGCGTGCCGTTCGTCACCACCCAGGCAGGCGCCATGTTCGGCCTGTACTTCAGCGGCGCCGACGACATCGTCACCTTCGATGACGTGATGGCCAGCGATGCAGAGCGCTTCAAGCGCTTCTTCCACCTGATGCTCGAAGGCGGCGTGTACCTGGCGCCGAGCGCGTTCGAGGCAGGCTTCACCTCGATTGCCCATGGCGAGAAAGAGCTGCAGATCACCCTGGATGCAGCTGAGCGGGCCTTTGCCAAGCTGAAGTAAGCCAGGGTTTGCACCGGCCCCATCGCCGGCAAGCTGGCTCCCACAGGTACTCCACACCTTTGAGGCTCCGTGAAGTACCCTGTGGGAGCCGGCTTGCCGGCGATGAGGCCGGCGCAGGCAACAAAAGCCCGTCTGCCATCAGCAACTTTCCCCACCCGCACAGAAATTCGAGTAAAACTTTGTAAGGTTGGCGCTGCTTATCCCATAATGTGCCACCAGAGACATTGGCCGCAGCTTTGCAGAGGTAAGTCGATCCCCATGAACCGCACCGGCCGCGCCCTGACCTTGGGCTGCCTGTTGCTTCTTC
>NZ_DJTF01000093.1:0-23601 GCF_002438125.1 Pseudomonas sp. UBA6315 | reverse complement strand
ACGTGGTCCCGGCCGGCGTGCGTATCGCCGACACCGCCCGTGTGCGCCTGGGCGCCTACATCGGCGAAGGCACCACCATCATGCACGAAGGCTTCGTCAACTTTAACGCCGGCACCGAAGGCCCGGGCATGATCGAAGGCCGCGTCTCGGCGGGCGTGTTCGTCGGCAAGGGTTCGGACCTGGGCGGCGGCTGCTCGACCATGGGCACCCTGTCCGGCGGCGGCAACATCGTCATCAAGGTCGGCGAAGGCTGCCTGATCGGCGCCAACGCCGGCATCGGCATCCCGCTGGGCGATCGCAACACCGTCGAAGCTGGCCTGTACATCACTGCCGGCACCAAGGTGAACCTGCTCGACGAGAACAACCAGCTGGTCAAGGTGGTCAAGGCCCGCGACCTGGCCGGCCAGACCGACCTGCTGTTCCGCCGCAACTCGCTCAACGGCGCGGTGGAGTGCAAGACGCACAAGTCGGCGATCGAGCTGAACGAGGCGCTGCACGCCCACAACTGAGAACTCCCCAAGGGTTCGAAGTGTTAAGATCGGGTCTGGCGCACTCACGCCAGACCCGATTTTCATTCCAGGCCCCGTGATCATGTTCCAGCCCTCCCCCTGGCGTGCCGATTTCCCCGCCATCGCCGCCCTGCAACGGCAGCACCAGACCTACCTGGACAGCGCCGCCACCACCCAGAAGCCCCAGGCCCTGCTCGATGCCCTGAGCCATTACTACGGGCATGGCGCAGCCAACGTGCACCGTGCCCAGCACCTGCCCGGCGCCCTCGCCACCCAGGCGTTCGAAGCCAGCCGGGACAAGGTGGCCGCCTGGCTCAATGCCGAGCAGTCGCAGCAGATCGTCTTCACCCACGGCGCCACCTCGGCCCTGAACCTGCTGGCCTACGGCCTGGAACACCGCTTCGAGGCGGGCGACGAGATCGTCATCAGCGCCCTGGAACACCACGCCAACCTGCTGCCCTGGCAACAACTGGCTCGGCGCCGCAACCTGCATCTTGTGGTACTGCCGCTGGACGCCCACGGCCGCATCGACCTGGAGCAGGCGCTGCAACTGATCGGCCCGCGCACGCGGCTGCTTGCCCTTGGCCAGCTGTCCAACGTGCTCGGCACCTGGCAGCCCTTGCCGGCGCTGCTGGCCCACGCCCGCGCCCAAGGGGCACTGACCGTGGTCGATGGCGCCCAGGGCGTGGTCCACGGCCGCCATGACGTGCAACAGCTGGGCTGCGACTTCTACGTGTTTTCCAGCCACAAGCTGTACGGGCCTGATGGCGTTGGCGTGCTGTACGGGCGCAGCGATGCGCTGGCGCTGCTGCGCCACTGGCAGTTCGGCGGCGAGATGGTGCAGCTGGCCGACTACCAGAGCGCCAGCTTCCGCCCCGCGCCACTGGGTTTCGAGGCAGGCACCCCGCCGATCGCCGGCGTCGTCGGCCTGGGCGCGACCCTGGATTACCTGGCCAGCCTCGACGCCCAGGCGGTCGAGGCCCATGAGGCGCACCTGCATCAAGGGCTGCTGCGTGGCCTTGCCGATCGCGAAGGCGTGCGCGTGCTCGGCACGCCGCAGGCGGCCTTGGCCAGTTTTGTCGTCGAAGGTGTGCACAACGCCGATATCGCTCATCTTTTGACCGAACAGGGTATTGCCGTGCGCGCCGGGCATCACTGCGCCATGCCGTTGCTCAAGGGCTTGGGGCTGGAGGGCGCGATTCGCGTGTCGTTGGCGCTGTACAACGACAGCGATGACCTGCAGCGCTTCTTCGACGCGCTCGACCAGGGCCTGGAGCTGTTGCGATGAGCTTGCCGGTAGAAGCTCACGAGGCCTTGCAGCGTTTCGAGCAGGCGCGTGGCTGGGAGCAGCGTGCGCGGTTGCTGATGCAGATGGGCGACACCCTGGCGCCGCTTGCCGAGGCCGAGAAATCCGAAGGCAACCGGGTGCATGGCTGTGAAAGCCTGGTGTGGCTGGTGGCCGAGCAGCGCGAGGGGCAATGGCGGTTCAAGGCCAGCAGCGATGCGCGGCTGTTGCGCGGGTTGCTGGCGTTGTTGCTGGTGCGCGTGCAGGGGTTGTCCAGCGCTGAACTGGCGGGGCTGGACCTGCAGGGCTGGTTCATCCAGCTGGGCCTTGAGCGTCAGCTGTCGCCGTCGCGCAGCAATGGGCTGCATGCGGTGCTGCAGCGGATGGCCGAACTGGCCCGAAATCCGCGGTGAGGCATTCGCGGGGCAAGCCCGCTCCCACAAGTACTCCCACAGTTTTTTGTGGGAGGGGGCAAAACAGTTATTGCGCCTTGACCCGCTCCGAAGGCCGCCGCGCACCTGCCACCAACTTCTCCACCGCCTTGCTCGCCGCCACCATGCCAAAGGTCGCGGTCACCATCATCACCGCGCCAAAGCCGCCCGCGCAGTCCAGGCGCACACCTTCACCGACGAAGCTCTTCTGCAGGCAGACGCTGCCATCGCCCTTGGGATAACGCAGCTGCTCGCTGGAAAACACACAAGGCACGCCGTAGTTGCGGCTGACATTGCGCGAGAAGTTGTAGTCACGGCGCAAAGTCGAGCGCACCCGTGAGGCCAGCGGGTCGTTGAAGGTCTTGTTGAGGTCGCCGATCTGGATCTGCGTCGGGTCGATCTGCCCGCCCGCACCGCCGGTGGTGACGATGGCGATCTTGCGCCGCCGGCACCAGGCGATCAGCGCGGCCTTGGCCATCACGCTGTCGATGCAGTCGATGACCGCGTCGAGGTTCTCGCTGATGTATTCGGCCATGGTCTCGCGGGTGACGAAATCGGCCACCGCATGCACCGTGCACGCCGGGTTGATCGCCCGCAGGCGCTCGGCCATCACCTCGACCTTGGGCCGTCCGACCTGGCCCTCCAAAGCGTGGGCCTGGCGGTTGGTGTTGCTGACGCAAACGTCATCGAGGTCGAACAGGGTGATTTCGCCCACGCCACTGCGCGCCAGCGCTTCGGCCGCCCACGAGCCGACCCCGCCGATACCGACGACCGCCACGTGGGCCTGGCGCAGGCGCTGCAGGCCTTCGTCGCCGTAAAGCCGGGCGACGCCGGCGAAGCGTGGATCTTCTGTGCTCATGTTGCTACCCCGAAGCTCAATGCCGCAAAAATCGGCGCGCATTATAGGCCAGTGGCCGCCTTCAGCTCCATCGTTAGGAAAGAGCCTATCAATGCTGCTTTAATGTCCTATCACCTGGACAGATTTGGATCACAATGTCTTCACGCAAATTCGGCCTCAACCTGGTCGTGGTGCTGGCCATCGCCGCACTGTTCACCGGGTTCTGGGCCCTGGTCAACCGCCCGGTTTCGGCACCGGCCTGGCCGGAGCAGATCTCCGGCTTCTCGTATTCTCCGTTCCGCCTCGGCGAAAGTCCGCAAAAGGGCCAGTACCCCAGCGACGACGAGATGCGCCAGGACCTGGAGCAGATGAACAAGCTGACCGACAGCATTCGTATCTATACGGTCGAAGGCACCCAGGCGGAAATCCCGCGCCTGGCCGAGGAATTCGGCTTGCGCGTGACCCTGGGCATCTGGATCAGCACCGACCTTGAGCGCAACGAACGCGAGATCGCCAAGGGCATCGAGCTGGCCAATACCTCGCGCAGCGTCGTGCGCGTGGTGGTGGGCAACGAAGCGCTGTTCCGCGAAGAGGTCACCCCCGAGGCGCTGATCCAGTACCTGGACCGGGTACGTGCCGCGGTCAAGGTGCCGGTCACCACCAGTGAACAATGGCACATCTGGAAAGAACACCCTGAGCTTGCCAAGCACGTAGACCTGATCGCGGCGCACATCCTGCCCTACTGGGAGTTCGTGCCGATGAAGGATTCGGTGCAGTTCGTGCTCGATCGGGCCCGCGAGCTCAAGCACGAGTTCCCGCGCAAGCCCCTGCTGCTGTCGGAAGTCGGCTGGCCGAGCAACGGCCGCATGCGCGGCGGCGCCGATGCCACCCAGGCCGACCAGGCCATCTATCTGCGCACCCTGGTCAACACCCTCAACCGCCGCGGCTACAACTACTTCGTCATCGAAGCCTATGACCAGCCGTGGAAGGCCAGTGACGAAGGCTCGGTAGGTGCGTATTGGGGCGTGTTCAACGCCGAGCGTCAGCAGAAATTCAACTTCGAAGGGCCGGTGGTGGCGATCCCGCAATGGCGCGCCCTGGCGGTGGCCTCGGTGGTGCTGGCGATGATCGCCCTGACCGTGCTGCTGATCGACGGCTCGGCCCTGCGCCAGCGCGGGCGCACATTCCTGACCTTCATCACCTTCCTTTGTGGGTCGGTGCTGGTGTGGATCGGCTACGACTATAGCCAGCAGTACAGCACCTGGTTCAGCCTCACCGTCGGCGTGCTGCTGGCATTGGGCGCGCTGGGCGTGTTCATCGTGCTGCTGACCGAGGCCCACGAGCTGGCCGAGGCGGTGTGGATCCACAAGCGCCGCCGGGAATTTCTGCCGGTGCAGGGCGACAGCGCCTACCGGCCGAAAGTCTCGGTGCATGTGCCGTGCTACAACGAGCCGCCGGAGATGGTCAAACAGACCCTGGACGCCCTTGCCGCCCTGGACTACCCGGACTACGAAGTGCTGGTGATCGACAACAACACCAAGGACCCAGCCGTGTGGGAGCCGCTCAAGGCCCACTGCGAGAAGCTCGGCGAGCGCTTCAAGTTCTTCCATGTGGCGCCATTGGCCGGCTTCAAGGGCGGCGCCCTGAACTACCTGATCCCGCACACCGCCAAGGATGCCGAAGTGATCGCGGTGATCGACTCGGACTACTGCGTCGACCGCAACTGGCTCAAGCACATGGTGCCGCACTTCGCCGACCCGAAGATTGCCGTGGTGCAATCGCCGCAGGATTACCGCGACCAGCACGAAAGTGCCTTCAAGAAGCTGTGCTACAGCGAATACAAAGGCTTCTTCCACATCGGCATGGTCACCCGCAACGACCGTGATGCGATCATCCAGCACGGCACCATGACCATGACCCGGCGCACCGTGCTCGAAGAGCTGGGCTGGGCCGAATGGTGCATCTGCGAGGACGCCGAGCTGGGCTTGCGGGTGTTCGAGAAAGGCCTGTCGGCCGCCTACGCCCACAACAGCTATGGCAAGGGGCTGATGCCCGACACCTTCATCGACTTCAAGAAGCAGCGCTTCCGCTGGGCCTACGGCGCCATCCAGATCATCAAGCACCACGCCTCGGCCTTGCTGCGCGGCAAGGGCAGCGAGCTGACCCGTGGCCAGCGCTACCACTTCCTGGCCGGCTGGCTGCCGTGGATCGCCGATGGCATGAACATCTTCTTCACCGTCGGCGCCCTGCTGTGGTCGGCGGCGATGATCATCGTGCCGCACCGGGTCGACCCGCCGCTGATGATCTTCGCCATCCCGCCGCTGGCGCTGTTCTTCTTCAAGGTGGGCAAGATCATCTTCCTGTACCGCCGCGCGGTGGGGGTGAACCTCAAGGATGCCTTCGCCGCGGCGCTGGCCGGCCTTGCGCTGTCGCACACCATCGCCAAGGCGGTGCTGTACGGGTTCTTCACCAGCAGCATGCCGTTCTTCCGCACGCCGAAGAATGCCGACAGCCATGGTGTGCTGGTGGCGATTTCCGAAGCGCGCGAAGAGCTGTTCATCATGTTGCTGCTGTGGGGGGCTGCGGCCGGCATCTACCTGGTGCAGGGGCTGCCGAGTTCGGACATGCGCTTCTGGGTGGCGATGTTGCTGGTGCAGTCGCTGCCGTATCTGGCGGCGTTGGTGATGGCGTTGTTGTCGTCGTTGCCAAAGCCTGCGGACAAGCTGGCAGAAACGCAGCAGGCTTGAGATCGCTGGGGCTGCCTTGCAGCCCAATCGCCGGCAAGCCGGCTCCCACAAACTGCGCAGCACCTGTGGGAGCCGGCTTGCCGGCGATTGGGGCGCGCAGCGGCCCCATTGGCCCGTGCCGACGCCCCACGTTTGATATAAGATAACGCCCCTCGTTTTTCCGCCCTGCCTTGCCCCGGAGTCCCCCATGACGGCCCCAGCCGAGCTCTCGCCCACCCTTCAACTGGCCTGCGACCTGATCCGTCGCCCCTCGGTCACCCCCGTCGACGCCGACTGCCAGGCGCAGATGATGCATCGCCTGGGCGCAGTGGGCTTCGCGCTCGAGCCGATGCGCATCGAAGATGTCGACAACTTCTGGGCCACCCACGGCAACCAGGACGGCCCGGTGCTGTGCTTTGCCGGCCACACCGACGTGGTGCCCACCGGCCCCGTGCAGCAGTGGCAGCACGAGCCGTTCGAGGCACTGATCGATGCCGACGGCATGCTCTGCGGCCGTGGCGCCGCCGACATGAAGGGCAGCCTGGCAAGCATGGTGGTGGCCAGCGAGCGCTTCGTGCAGGACTACCCGAACCACCGCGGCAAGGTCGCCTTCCTGATCACCAGCGACGAAGAAGGCCCGGCCCATCACGGCACCAAGGCCGTGGTCGAGCGCCTGGTCGCGCGCAACGAGCGCCTGGACTGGTGCATCGTCGGCGAGCCGTCGAGCACCCACCTGCTTGGCGATGTGGTCAAGAACGGCCGCCGTGGCTCGCTCGGCGCCAAGCTGACCGTGCGCGGCAAGCAGGGCCACGTGGCCTACCCGCACCTGGCGCGCAACCCGATCCACCTGGCCGCACCCGCCCTGGCGGAACTGGCTGCCGAGCACTGGGACGAAGGCAATGCGTTCTTCCCGCCCACCAGCTTCCAGATCTCCAACCTCAACTCCGGCACCGGCGCCACCAACGTGGTCCCGGGTGACCTGACCGCGCTGTTCAACTTCCGCTTCTCCACCGAGTCGACCGTCGAAGGGCTGCAGGCGCGGGTCTCGGCGATCCTCGACAAGCACCAGCTGGAGTGGTCGATCGACTGGGCCCTGTCGGGCCTGCCGTTCCTCACCGAACCCGGCGAACTGCTCGACGCGGTTTCGGCCAGCATCAAGGGCGTCACCGGCCGCGACACCCAGCCGTCCACCAGCGGCGGCACCTCCGATGGCCGCTTCATCGCCACCATGGGTACCCAGGTGGTCGAGCTCGGCCCGGTCAACGCCACCATCCACCAGGTCGACGAGCGGATCCTGGCCAGCGACCTCGACTTGCTGACCGAAATCTACTACCAGACCCTGGTCCGGTTGCTCGCCTGATGCTCGCCTGCCCGATCTGCCAGGCCGCCCTCAGCCGCCTCGACAACGGCGTGGTGTGCCCAGCCGGCCACCGCTTCGACCGCGCCCGCCAGGGTTACCTGAACCTGCTGCCGGTGCAGCACAAGAACAGCCGCGACCCTGGCGACAACCAGGCCATGGTCCAGGCGCGCCGCGACTTCCTCGACGCCGGCCACTACGCCCCGGTGGCCCGCCGCCTGGCGCAGCTGGCCGCCGAGCGCCAGCCCGGCGCCTGGCTCGACATCGGCTGCGGCGAAGGCTACTACACCGCGCAGCTTGCCCAGGCCCTGCCAGAGGCCGACGGCTATGCCCTGGACATCTCCCGTGAAGCCGTCAAGCGCGCCTGCCGCCGCGACCCGGCGGTAACCTGGATGGTCGCCAGCATGGCCCGCGTGCCGCTGGCCGATGCCAGCTGCCAGTTCATCGCCAGCGTGTTCAGCCCGCTGGACTGGGACGAGGCCAAGCGCCTGCTCAGCCCGGGCGGTGGCCTGATGCGGGTCGGCCCGACCAGCGGCCACCTGATGGAACTGCGCGAAGTGCTCTACGATGAAGTGCGCCCCTACGCCGACGACAAGCACCTGGCCCTGGTGCCACCAGGCATGGCCCACGCCCACAGCGAAACCCTCGAGTTCCGCCTGAGCCTGGCGGCGCCCAAGGCCCGCGCCGACCTGCTGGCGATGACCCCGCACGGCTGGCGTGCCAGCGCCGAAAAGCGGGCCTTGGTGATCGACCAGCCCGAGCCTTTCGAGGTCACGGTTTCCATGCGTTATGACTATTTCGTGCGCCAAGACTGAGCACACCCGGAGCCCTTATGCGCCAACCTGATATCGAGATCTACCTGAAGGACGCCGACGTCGACCACAAGCAAATTGCCGCGTGGTTGGCCGAAGCGGTCGGCCCGTGCAGCGAGTGGCAACAGAAGGGCCAGACCTTCAAATGCCGAGCCGGTAACATTCCGGTCACCTGGCTACCCAAGGCTGTAGGGAAATGGAACAGCCTGTACCTGGAAAGCGACCAGACCCCATGGGCCGATGACATCGCCTGCGCCCGCGCCGCGTTCGCCGCACTGGGCGTGGAAGTGCGCTGCGCACCGGGTGGCTGGGTCGAGGAAGATGGGGAAGAAGATGCCGACCGCTGGGTCCGCATCAGCGCCGACGGTGAAGAGGAAATCACCTGGCGCACCTCTTGAGTCACACGCGCTAGGCGTCGAGCATCAAGAGGCTTCGCATCAAGCTGCAAGTTACACGGTCAACTTGCAGCTCGAGGCTTGTAGCTAGAGGCTCAGAGCCCGACTACGTCTTCGGCTTGCAGGCCTTTCTGGCCCTGCACGCAGGCGTATTCCACCCGCTGCCCTTCGACCAGGGTACGATGCCCCTCACCGCGGATCGCCCGATAGTGGACGAATACATCCGCACCACCTTCGCGCTGAATGAAGCCATAGCCCTTGGCATCGTTGAACCACTTAACATTCCCAGTCTCACGAGACGACATCTGAACTACTCCGGATTTTTATTGTGAAGATCGCCTTGCAGGCACCGGGTCTCCACCCTGTGCCGACACCGCTTGCTGAAATATCCTGCAAGTGGCAGGCCGAGTATATGACACAGAACAAATAAATTTCATGACTGCGGCGGCGCTTGCAGGTTTTTGCTGAACTTGCGCAGATACGGCAGACTAATTAGCTGCAACCGCTGCAAAATCACCACCTGAATACACTCCCAGGGCACACACCCCATGACCCGTTCCCCCCTGCGCCGCCTGATCTTCGGCGCCCTGCGTCGCCTGTTGTACTTGTGGGTGCGCTCCGAGACCATCAACCAGTCGTCGATGAGCCTCAACCTCGATCGCAGCCGGCCGGTGTTCTACGCCCTGCCCTCGCCGTCGCTCAGCGACCTGGCGGTGCTCGATCACGAATGCACCAAGGCGGGGCTGCCGCGCCCGGTGCTGCCGGTGGCCGTCGGCTCGCTGCAGGAGCCCGCAGGCTTCTTCTACCTGACCCCCGAGCCGGACTGGCTGGGCCGCCAGGACAAACGCGGCGCGCCGCCCACCCTGGAGCGCGTGGTCGCTGCGGTGAGCCAGCACGCCGAGGAAGATGCGCAAATCATCCCGGTCAGCGTGTTCTGGGGGCAGACCCCGGCCAGCGAGTCCAGCCCCTGGAAGCTGCTGTTCGCCGACAGTTGGGCGGTCACCGGGCGCCTGCGCCGCCTGCTGACCATCCTCATCCTCGGGCGCAAGACCCGAGTGCAGTTCTCCGCCCCCATCCATGTGCGCGAACTGGTGCAGCACAACAAGGGCCACGAACGCACCGTGCGCATGGCCCAGCGCCTGATGCGCGTGCATTTTCGCAACCTCAAGACCGCAGTCATCGGCCCGGACATCTCGCACCGGCGCAACCTGGTCAAGGGCCTGGTGCACGCGCCCCAGGTACGCCAGGCCATCGCCGAGCAGGCCCAGCGCGAGAACATGCCCCAGGCCAAGGCCGAAGCCCTGGCGCTGCGCTACGGCAACGAAATCGCCTCGGACTACACCTACACCGCCATCCGCTTCCTCGAAGTGGTGCTGAGCTGGTTCTGGAACAAGATCTACGACGGCATCAAGGTCAACCACATCGAGCAGGTGCAAGGCATCGCCCCGGGCCATGAAGTGATCTACGTGCCCTGCCATCGCAGCCACATCGACTACCTGCTGCTGTCCTACCTGTTGTTCCGCAATGGCCTGACGCCCCCGCACATCGCCGCCGGCATCAACCTCAACATGCCGCTGATCGGCGGCCTGCTGCGCCGCGGCGGCGCCTTCTTCATGCGCCGCACGTTCAAGGGCAACCCGCTGTACACGGCGGTGTTCAACGAGTACCTGCACACCCTCTTCACCAAAGGCTTCCCGGTGGAGTACTTCGTCGAGGGCGGGCGCTCGCGCACCGGGCGCATGTTGCAGCCGCGCACCGGGATGCTGGCGATCACCCTGCGCAGCTTCCTGCGCTCCTCGCGCACGCCGATCGTCTTCGTGCCCGTGTACATCGGCTACGAGCGGGTACTCGAAGGCCGCACCTACCTGGGCGAGCTGCGCGGGGCGAGCAAGAAGAAGGAATCGATCTTCGACATCTTCAAGGTGATCGGCGCGTTGAAGCAGCGCTTCGGCCAGGTCTACGTCAACTTCGGCGAACCGATCCGCCTGGCCGGCTTCCTCGACCAGCAGCAACCCGGCTGGCGCGAACAGGACCACGGCCCGCAGTTCCGCCCGGCCTGGCTCAACGAAACCACCAGCCGCCTGGGCGACGCGGTGGCCCGCCACCTGAACGAGGCGGCGGCGGTCAACCCAGTCAACCTGGTGGCCCTGGCGCTGCTGTCCACCAGCCGCCTGGCCCTGGACGAACAGGCCCTGACCCGGGTGCTCGACCTGTACCTGGCGCTGCTGCGCAAGGTGCCCTACTCCACCCACACCACCTTGCCCGAAGGTGACGGCAAGGCCCTGATCGAGCATGTCAGGGGCATGGACCTGCTGGCCGAGCAGAACGACGCCCTGGGCCGCATCCTCTACCTGGATGAAGCCAACGCGGTGCTGATGACCTATTACCGCAACAACGTGCTGCACATCTTTGCCCTGCCGGCTCTGCTGGCGAGCTTCTTCCACAGCAGCTCGCGGATGAGCCGCGAACTGCTCGGCCAGTACGTGCACGCGCTGTACCCGTACCTGCAGGCCGAGCTGTTCCTGCGCTGGCAGCCCGAGCAACTGGACGAGGTGATCGACCAGTGGCTGGCCGCGCTGGTCGAACAGGGCCTGCTGCGCCAGGAGGGCGACATGTTCGTTCGCCCGGCACCGAGTTCGCGCCAGTTCGTCCTGCTGACCCTGCTCGCCCGCACCATCACCCAGACCTTGCAGCGCTTCTACATGGCCACTTCGCTGCTGCTCAACAGCGGCCAGCACAGCCTGAGCGCCGAAGCGCTGGAAGACCTCTGCGTGATGATGGCCCAGCGCCTGTCGATCCTGCATGGCCTGAACGCCCCGGAATTCTTCGACAAGGCGCTGTTCCGCCACTTCATCCAGACCTTGATCGAGCAAGGCGTGCTGCGCCCAGGCACGGACGGCAAGCTCGGCTACCACGAAAAGCTCGGCGAACTGGCCGAGGGCGTGGCCAAGCGCGTGTTGTCGGCCGAACTGCGCCTGTCGATCCGGCAAGTGGCCCTGCACCGCGAGGATGCGTTGGAAACTTCCATCCTCTGATGGCTTCATCCGTGGGAAAAATCCGCTAAAGTCCCTGGGGTTGGCCAAAAGCCAACCCCAAAGGACCACGGAGATTCCATGAAAAAGCTCTTTATGCTGTGTTGCGCATCCTTGCTCGCAGCCTGTTCCAGCCATACCCCATCGACCCAGGCCAGCCTGGACGGTGAAGTCTTCTACCTGCAGCGCATCGCCCTGCCGCCAGCCGCGACCTTGAGCGTGAGCCTGCAGGACGTGTCGCTGATGGACGCCCCCGCCGTGACCCTGGCCAGCCAGGCCGGCCCGGTCAAAGGCAACGTGCCGCTGCCCTTCCACCTCAGCTATGACCCGGCGCAGATCAAGCCCGGCCACCGCTATGCAGTCAGCGCCCGCATCGAACTGGACGGCAAGTTGCTGTTCATCAATACCGAACACCACGGCGTCAAGCTCGACGGCAGCGACTCGCAGCCTGTGCGGATCAAGGTCGATCCGGTGCGCTGACGCGCTTTTTGTTTTCGTTTAGAAGGAACGCTTCATGATTCGCACTTCCCTGCGCTTCTCCACGCTGTGCGCCGGCCTGCTGCTGTCGGCCAGCGCCCTGGCCCTGTCGCTTGGCGACCTGAGCCAGAAAGACGCCACCGGCGGCCTGAAGGACGCCCTCACCCAAGGCGCCCAGCTGGCCGTCAAGCAACTGAGCACCCCCGGTGGCTTCAACAACAACCCGGATGTGCGCATCGAGCTGCCGGGCAACCTCGGCAAGGCTGCCAAGGCCATGAAGATGTTCGGCAAGGGTGACCAGGTCGACGCCCTGGAAACCAGCATGAACAAGGCCGCCGAAGCCGCGGTGCCGCAAGCCCAGGCAATTTTGGTGGATGCGGTGAAGAACATGAGCGTCAGCGACGCCAAGGGCATTCTCAGCGGCGGCGACGAGTCGGCCACCCAATACCTGAACAAGAGCAGCCGCGAGCAGATTCGCGCCAAGTTCCTGCCCATCGTCAAGCAAGCCACCGACAAGGTCGGCCTGGCCCAGCAATACAACAGCTTTGCCGGCCAGGCCAAGGGCCTTGGGCTGATCAAGAATGACGCCAACATCGAGAACTACGTGACCGAAAAGGCCCTGGACGGGTTGTTCGAGATGATTGGCAAGCAGGAGCAGAGCATTCGCCAGAACCCGGCTCAGGCGGCTACCAGCCTTGCCAAGAAGGTGTTTGGCGCCCTGTGATGGCCAAGGGGCTGCTTTGCAGCCCATCGCCGGCAAGCCGGCTCCCACGGGTTTTGTGGGAGCCGGCTTGCCGGCGAATGGAGGGCAAAGCCCTCCCCTGCAATCCTCAGCCCTTCCTGACCCTGAACCAAGCCGCATACAGCGCCGGCAAGAACAGTAAGGTCAACGCCGTGGCCACGATCAACCCACCCATGATCGCCACCGCCATCGGCCCATAGAACACACTCCTGGACAACGGAATCATCGCCAGCACCGCCGCCAGCGCGGTCAGCACGATCGGCCGGAAGCGCCGCACCGTGGCCTCGATGATCGCCTGCCAGCGGTCCATCCCTGACGCAATATCCTGCTCGATCTGGTCCACCAGGATCACCGAGTTGCGCATGATCATCCCCGCCAAGGCGATGGTCCCGAGCATGGCGACGAACCCGAACGGCTGGCGGAACACCAGCAGGAACAAGGTCACGCCAATCAGCCCCAGGGGCGCGGTGAGGAACACCATCACCGTGCGCGAGAAGCTGCGCAGCTGGATCATCAGCAAGCTGAGCACCACCACGATGAACAGCGGCATGCCGGCATTCACCGAGCGCTGCCCGCGCTCGGAGTCCTCGACCGTGCCGCCCACCTCCAGCAGGTAGCCATCGGGCAGCTTGTCCTTGATCGCCTGCAAGGTCGGAGCAATCTGCTTGACCACGCTCGCAGGCTGTTCCTTGTCGTAGATATCGGCGCGCACGGTCACCGTCGGCAAGCGGTTGCGGTGCCAGATGATGCCTTCCTCGAAGCCGTACTCCAGGGTCGCCACCTGCGACAGCGCCACGCTCTGGCCGTTGTCGGTGGGCAACGCCAGGCTGCCGAGGTTGCCCAGCTCGTTGCGCTCACGTGGGGTGCCGCGCAAAAGGATTTCGATCAGCTCGTTGTCCTCGCGGTACTGGCTGACGGTGGTGCCGGTCAGCGAGCTCTGCAGAAAGCTCGCCAGCCTGGAGGTACTCACGCCCAGGGCGCGCGCGCGGTCCTGGTCGATTTCCAGGAACACCGCCTTGCTCGGCTCCTCCCAGTCCAGGTGCACGTTCACCACATGCGGGTTCTCGCGCACCTTGTCGGCCACCTCGCGGGCCAGCGCGCGGGCCTTCTCGATATGCTCGCCGGTGACCCGGAACTGCACCGGGTAACCCACCGGCGGGCCGTTTTCCAGGCGCGTGACGCGGGCGCGCAGGTCGGGGAACTGCTGGTCGACGGTGTCGATCAGCCAGCTGCGCAGGCGTTCGCGGTCGTCCATCGACCTGGCCAGCACCACGAACTGGGCAAAGCTTGCGGCCGGCAGTTGCTGGTCCAGCGGCAGGTAGAAACGCGGCGAGCCGGTGCCCACGTAGGCCACATAGTTGTCGATGCCATCCTGCTGCTTGAGCAGCGCCTCCAGTTGCTTGACCCGCTCGGTGGTATTGGCCAGCGACGCGCCTTCGGCCAGCTTCAGGTCGACCATCAGCTCAGGGCGCCCGGAGGCCGGGAAGAACTGCTGGGGCACGAAGCGGAACAGCAGGATGCTGCCGACGAAGGCGGCGATGGTCAGCAGGATGACCGTCTTGCGCCGCCGCACGCACCACTCCACCACGCGCCGCACGCGCTGGTAGAACGGCGTGCCATAAGGGTCTGGCGCGCCGCTGCCGTGGCGCGCCGCATGCAGCTTGGCCAGGTCTGGCAGCAGCCGTTCGCCCAGGTACGGCACGAACACCACGGCCGCGACCCACGAGGTCAGCAGCGCGATGGTCACCACCTGGAAGATCGAGCGGGTGTATTCACCGGTACTGGATGCGGCGGTGGCGATGGGCAGGAAGCCGGCGGCCGTGATCAGCGTGCCGGTCAGCATCGGGAATGCCGTGCTGGTCCAGGCGTAGCTGGCCGCCTTGAAGCGGTCGAAGCCCTGCTCCATCTTGATCGCCATCATCTCCACGGCGATGATCGCGTCATCCACCAGCAAGCCCAGGGCCAGCACCAGCGCCCCGAGCGAGATCTTGTGCAGGCCGATGCCGAAGTAGTGCATGGCGGCAAAAGTCATGGCCAGCACCAGGGGGATGGCCAAGGCCACCACCAGGCCGGTGCGTAAGCCCAGCGAGAAGAAGCTCACCAGCAGCACGATCACCAGCGCCTCGACCAGCACCTGGACGAACTCGCCCACCCCGGCCTTGACCGCGGCGGGCTGGTCGGAGACCTTGCGCAGCTCCATGCCGGCCGGCAGGTTGCGCGCCAGGCGTTCGAACTCGCCCTCCAGGGCCTTGCCCAGCACCAGGATGTCGCCGCCATCTTTCATCGACACCGCCAGGCCGATGGCGTCCTCGCCCATGAAGCGCATGCGCGGCGCGGGTGGGTCGTTGAAGCCGCGGTGCACGTCGGCCACATCACCGATGCGGAACGTGCGATCACCCACGCGAATGGGGAACTGGCGAATCTGCTCGACACTGTCGAAACGCCCGCTGACCCGCAACTGCAGGCGTTCGCTCGGGGTCTCGAAGAAGCCCGCGGTGCTTACCGCGTTCTGCTCGCGCAGCGCTTGCTGCACGGCCTCCAGCGGCACGCCGAGGGTCGCCAGCTTGAGGTTGGAGAGCTCGATCCAGATCTTCTCGTCCTGCAGCCCGAGCAACTCGACCTTGCCCACGTCCTTGACCCGCTGCAGCTGGATCTGGATGCGGTCGGCATAGTCCTTGAGCACCGCATAGTCGAAGCCGGCGCCGGTCAGCGCGTAGATATTGCCGAAGGTGGTGCCGAACTCGTCGTTGAAGAACGGCCCCTGGATCTCTGGCGGCAAGGTGTGGCGAATGTCCGCGACTTTCTTGCGGATCTGGTACCACAACTCGGGAATGTCCTTGGAGTGCAGCGAATCGCGGGCCATGAAGGTGACCTGGGACTCGCCCGGCCGGGAGAACGAGACGATCTTCTCGTACTCGCCGGTTTCCATCAGCTTCTTCTCGATGCGCTCGGTTACCTGGCGCGACACTTCCTCGGCCGTGGCACCGGGCCACAGGGTGCGGATGACCATGGCCTTGAAGGTGAACGGCGGGTCTTCGCTCTGGCCCAGCTTGGTGTAGGACATGGCGCCAATGGCAGCCAGCAGGATCATCAGGAACAGTACGATCTGGCGATTGCGCAGCGCCCAGGCGGAAAGGTTGAAACCCATCGGGACTTACTCCTTGGCCGTCAGGTTCACCACACGGTTGGTGCGATCCACAGGTCGCACCTCCTGCCCTTCGCGCAGCACATGGCCGCCGGCGGCGACCACCCAGTCGCCGGGTTTGAGGCCCTCGAGCACCGGCACGCTGTCTGTGCCGTAAGGCCCCAGGCGCACCATGGCGCGCTCCAGGCGGCTGTCCTGGTTGACCCGCCAGACATAGGCCTGGCCGCTTTCTGCCGTCACTGCCGACAACGGCACCGCCAGCGGGATCACCCCGTCATGGGCGATGAACACCCGCGCGCTCTGGCCAAGCTCGACGGGCGCCTTGGCCGAGGTGAAGGCGATGCGCGCGGCGAAGGTGCGCGAACGCGGGTCGGCAGCAGGCGATAACTCGCGGATCCGCCCGTCGAAACGCTGGTTGGGGTGCGACCACAATTCCACGCTGACCGGCTGGCCCACGGCGAAGCGGGCGAACTGCTGCTCCGGCAGGCCGATGGCGACCTCGCGTTCGCCGTCGGCGGCCAGGGTGAACACCGTTTGCCCGGCCGCCACCACCTGGCCGACCTCGACCTGGCGCTTGGCGATGACCCCGGCCTGTGGTGCACGCAACACGGCGTATTCGGCCTGGTTGCCGGCCACGTCGAACTCGGCCTTGGCCTGCTTCAGGCGGGCCAGGCCGGCGCGGTAGAGGTTTTCGGCATTGTCGTACTGGGAGTGGCTGACCATCTGCCGCTCCAGCAGCTTCTGGTAGCGGTCACGCTCGGCGCGCACCAGCGCCAGGTTGGCTTCGGCGGCGGCCATCTGGGCGCGGTTGGCTTCCAGCTGCAGGCGCACGTCCTGGGGGTCGAGCTCGGCCAGCGGCTGCTCGGCCTTGACCCGCTGCCCTTCCTCCACCAGCCGCTTGCTCACCTTGCCGCCAATGCGAAAGGCCAGCTCCGGCTCGAAGCGCGCGCGCACTTCGCCAGGGTAGCTGTCGGCGGCGGCTTCGGCAGGCTGTGGCTGGACCACCAGGGCCGGGCGCGGCGCGGCGGGCGCGGCAGCCTCCTGGCCACAGGCCGCGAGCAGCAGGGCGGCGGCAGCGGGCAACGCAAGGGACAAGGCTTGACGCAACATGATGAATCCTTTCGCGACGGGCGCATCGAATATTTATACTGGCGAGTATATTAAGTCAGGGAACCGAGGCCGGGAAGCCAGCGTCGGAAAGAAAATCAACATTAACGATTGGTCGCCCACCTACAGCCGCCAGCGCGCTTAGCCGGTAAGATGTGCGCCCCTTCAACCAGATGCGGACTCCAATGCCCAACGACGCACCCATCGGCCCAGGCCGGCCCAAGGACCTCGCCAAACGCGAGGCGATCCTCGAAGCCGCCAAGAGCCTGTTCCTCAGCCTTGGCTATGCCAACACCAGCATGGATGCGGTCGCGGCGGCGGCAGGTGTTTCGAAGCTCACCGTCTACAGCCACTTCACCGACAAGCAGACCCTGTTCGGTTCGGCGGTCATGGCCACCTGCCAGAACCAGCTGCCCGACCTGATCTTCGAGTACCCCGAGGGTGCGCCGGTTGAAGAGGTGCTGCTGCACATCGCGCGCAGCTTCCAGGCGTTGATCAGCAGTGACGAGGCCGTCAAGTTGTGCCGCTTGATCATGGCCCTGGGCAGCCAGGATCCGGGCTTTGGCGAGTTCTTCTACGAGGCGGGGCCCAAGCGGGTGCTGGCCGGCATGGAGGCATTGCTGCGCGAGATCGACGAGCGTGGGTTGCTGCGTATCGACAACCCGTTGCGGGCGGCCGAGCACTTCTTCTGCCTGGTCAAGGGGGCACCGGATTACCGGTTGCTGCTGGGGTGCGCGGGGCCACTGGAAGGTGAAGAGATCGAGGCCCATGTGCGTGAGGTGGTGGGGGTGTTCGTTCGGGCGTTTCAGCCTTGAACCAGTGGTTGACTGCACTGGCCCCATCGCCGGCAAGCCGGCTCCCACAGATGCCACGCAGAGCCCTGTAGGAGCCGGCTTGCCGGCGATGGGGCCAGTGCAGTCAGCACCAGATGCAAGTCAGGCCTTCAAGGCCTTCTTCGGATAGATGTCATACCGGCTCGACTTGCCTTCCAGGCTATGGCTGGGCTTGGGCCCATCAATGATCGGCGCCTTGCGCGGGCGCTTCACCACCACCCGGTGGCTGGCCAGCGCCAGCGCCGCCTCAAGCAGCGCCGGCGCATCCAGGTCATCACCGACCAAGGGCCGGAACACGCGCATTTCCTTCTTCACCAGCGCGCTCTTGTCGCGGTGCGGGAACATCGGGTCGAGATAGATCACCTGCGGCGCCTCCCCTTCCCAGCTGCGCATGCGCTCGATCGCATTGCCGGTCAGCAGGCGCATGCGGCCCACGATCGGGCCCACTTCATCATCCGAGCGGGCGCGCGCCAGGCCGTCCTCGAGCAAGGCGGCAATCAGCGGCTGGCGTTCGATCAACGTCATCTGGCAACCCAGGCTGGCCAGCACGAAGGCATCCTTGCCCAGCCCTGCCGTGGCATCGAGCACCTGCGGCCGCACGCCCTGGGAAATGCCCACGGCCTTGGCGATCATCTGCCCGTTGCCACCGCCGAACTGGCGCCGATGCGCGGCCTGGCCTTCGACGAAGTCCACCCGCACCGGCCCCGGTGCCTGCGGGCCGAGTTGCTGGATCTGCAAGCCTTCGGCGCCCACCTGCACGGCGAAACCGGCGGCCTCGTCCTGCAGCGGCAAGCCCAGGCGCTCGGCCCATGCCGCAGCCTGTTGCGCATACTCGGCCGACATCGCCTCGACCCTGATACCCGTGCCTTGCTCTTCCATCGTTCACACCCAAAAAAACCAACCAAGCCCTTAATGAATCGGCCACCTCGGCCGATACAGGCAATATCCCGCTATTCTGCCAGAGCACAACGCGCGCGACTGCCATGACAGATACTCTTCCCATCGGCTTGACCTACTTGTCGCCTGTCGGCAACTACGGTCGGCAGAATACCCAGGCACTCGGGGGCGTCAGCCACCTGTGGCAGGATTTCTTCGCCCGCGCCATGGCCGAGCAGCAAGCGGAACAACCCGACACCTTCAGCCAGGCGCTGGTGCAGTACGACCAGGACAGCGGCGAACCGATCGGTGGGGCCAAGGCCCTGGCGCTGATCGATGCCCAGCGCGCCTGCCCGGTGCAGGACACCATCATTGCCCCGCCCGAGCCGCTGTTCCTGCCCAAGGCCGAACTCGAAGCCAACCTGCTGGAGCCGGCCCCCGAGCCGTTCAGCGCTGCCGAGATGATCCAGCAACAGCGCCAGCTTGACCTCAGCAACAGCTGGCTGCGCCCTGTGGTGATGAGCCAGGGCCACCCTCTCGGGCAACCTGGCCCGGCACCGTCGCCGCGCCCGCTGCACCTGCCGATCGCCGAATTCGAGATGAACCTGCTCGACCCTGCGCCCGAGCCCTATGCGCCAGCCACCCTGGCCCAGCAGCAGAACGACCTGGAATTCGACACCCACTGGGCACGCCCGGTGGTGCTGAACAACGTTCGCGTCCACGCCTGAAATCAGCGGCAGACCTGCCAGCGCCCCATGTCCAGGTGAAAGTGGTTGTGGTGGGCAGCGTTGTAGTCCGGGCCCAGTACCGTGCTGAAGCTTTCGCACGCCGCCTGCTGCACTTCACGCAGGAACTGCGCCTTCTGCCCACCCGCCTGCCAGTCCCGCGCCAGCAGGATGCGCTCGCCGCTCTGCAGGCGAAAGCCGCTGATGTCCAGGGCATTGGCCGTGGCGTGCTGGCTCAAGCGCCCTTGCTTGCGGTGATAGACGTTGCGACAGGCAAAGCTACCCAGGTGCTCGACCTGCGCCACGGGCTGGCCGAACACCCGCTGCGCCGCCGGTTGCAGGCCATGCACTTCGAACAATGCATACGCCACCGCCAGCGGGCAGCTGGCAAGAAAGCTGCTGCTCAGCCGCGCCTGCCCTTGCTCGATACGCCACACATTGCGCAGTGGGCAGCTGGCGGTGGCCGGGCTATCGGCCTGCGCCTTGTAGCGCAGCTCGCTGGTTTGCAGGGCCTGGTGGCACAAGGCCGGGTCGTCGCGCAGGCGCGAGAGCTTGAAGGGCGTGAGCAGGTTCGGCGGCTGGCGCACGTCCAGCACTGCCCAGGGGTTCCAGGCGTCCGGCAGGCGCCCGCCGTACTGCCAGGCCAGGCCCGCCGCGATCAGCAGCAGGCCGCACAGCCAGGCCAGTGCGCGCACGCCACCTCAGCGGCGGAACAGGTCGTTGAGCTCGGCGAAGGGCAGCGCATGCTCGCCATAGCTGAAGGTGCCCTGATCACGAATTTCCAGCGCCGCACGTTGCAGTGCCCCGAGCGCCGCGCGGGCCAGCGACGAGCCCACGCTGATGCGGCGCACGCCCAGGTCCTGCAGCTGGTTGACGCTCAGCGGCACCCCGGCCAGGCCCATCAGCACGTTCACCGGCTTCGGCGCCACGGCCTGCACCACCGCGCGAATTTCATCGACGCTGCGCAGCCCCGGGGCATACAGCACATCGGCGCCCGCCTCGGCGTAGGCCTGCAGGCGCAGGATGGTGTCGTCCAGGTCCATGCGCCCGTGCAGCAAATTTTCTGCGCGGGCACACACGGTAAACGGGAACGGCAAGCCGCGCGCGGCCTGCACGGCGGCGCGCACGCGCTCCACGGCCAGGCCGAAGTCATAGATCGGCGCATCGCTGCGGCCGCTGGCGTCTTCGATCGAGCCGCCCACCAGGCCAGCTTCGGCGGCCCGCAGGATGGTCTGGGCACAGTCTTCAGGCAGGTCGCCAAAGCCGTTTTCCAGGTCGGCGGCCACCGGCAGGGCCGTGGCGTCGACGATATGCCCGGCATTGTCGAGCGTCTCATCGAGGCTTAAGGCCCCCTCGGCATCCGGCCGCCCGAGGCCGAAGGCAAGGCCGGCGCTGGTCGTGGCCAGCGCTTCGAAGCCCAGGCTCGCCAGGAGCTTGGCGGAGCCGGCATCCCAAGGGTTGGGGATGACGAAGGCGCCATCACGCTCGTGCAGCGCCTTGAAGGCTTCGGCACGCAGGGTTTGTACATCCATGGTCACAACCTCCGGGTGGTCGGGGAAAAGTCAGAGTAGTCCCAGTTGTTCGACCTCGGGAGCGCGCGGCAATTCCGGCAATGCTGCCAGGCCAGGCAGGCGCGCCATCAGCCGCTGGTGGAAGCGCTGGGCCAGCGCGGCGGCCAGGCGGTTGTCGGCGGTGTGCAGGAAGATGTAGGGGCTGCGGCCTTCTTCTATCCAGCCCGCGATCTTTTCCACCCAGGGCGTGAGAAAAGGCTCGTTGGCTTCGAGCTCGGGATGGCCGATGAAGCGCACCTGCGGGTGCTGGCTGAACGCCGCAGGGCGCGGCGGCACCTTGGGTTTCTTGGCTTGCGCGTCGAGCACGGCGGCCTCGCGCGAGGTGCAGCTGAACAGGGCGCGTGGGTCCAGGCAGATGCGCTCCACGCCGCGCTCGCGCAGCAGGCGGTTGAGCAAGCGCTCTTCCTCCCCCTTGGCGAAGAACGCCGGGTGGCGCACCTCGACCGCCACCGGCACGCCGACTTCATCGAGAAACTGGCTCAGCTCGGCCAGGCGCGGCGGGCCGAACTGGGCGGGCAACTGCAACCAGTAGGGTGAAACACGCAGGCCCAGCGGCGCCAACAGCCGGGTGAACTCGCACGCCGCTTCCAGGCGCTCGCGCAGGTCGCCCTCATGGCTGACATCACGGGGAAACTTGGCAGTGAAGCGAAAGTGCGCGGGCATCGCCTGCGCCCAGCGCGCAACGGTGCCAGGTGCAGGGCGGGCATAGAAGGTGGTGTTGCCCTCGACCGCATTGAACACCTGGCTGTACAGGCCAAGGTATTGCGAGGAGCGGGCGTCAGCGGGATACAGGTACTCGCGCCAGCCGTTTTCACTCCATGACGGGCAACCGAGAAAGTAAGGCAGGTGGGATGGACTCATCCCTCAAATGTACAGGTCGAGCCCCATGACTTCCATGTCCCAGTCGGTAAAGCCGGCCGTGCTCAGGTAGCTGGCCAGCGCCGTGGCAGTGCGACGATCGCGGGCGCGGGGGAAGACCATGTCTTGCGGGCGGGCCGGCAGGCCACCGGGGCGGCGGCGTGGTGCCGCCTCTTGAACCACTTCGCCCTCTTCGACCAGCTCGGCATCGTCGATGGCTTCATCGCGCACTGCCGCTTTGCGCGGGGCGCGCTTGACCGGGTAGGACTGCGATGAGAAACCGTCGATACGCATGAAGTGAGCACTCAGGACCAATGATGGCAATTTAGCAGCATCAGAGTTCCATCGCTAATGCTCGAGTGATAACTGGACCACAGTTCGCGCCAAAGGTTTTATCGACAACCGCTATAACCGACGAACAGCACCTAACGGGCTTTGGGCGTAGCTACATTATCGCGCAAGTACACAGGTTGCGCCTGCTCGGCGACGATTGCCTCGCCGCGTGCCCAGGCAAAACGCGCCAGGCTGAGGATGTCCAGCGCGTTGGGCAGTGCCGCCGGGTTGCTGGCGCTGGCCTGCACGGCCAGGCGCTCGGCATAGCCCCAACCGGTACCGGCGCCATACCAGTCGCCATTGCTCCCTTCAGGCAAGGCCACGCGCTCGGGCGGCAGCACGGCCTCCTGGCCTTGCAGGCGCATTTCGCCGTCCACCGCCTGGTAGCAACCCCAGTACACCTCATCCATGCGCGCATCGATGGCGGCTGCCACCTGCTGCACGCCATGCTCGCGCAGCGCGCCCTGGGCCAGCGCCGCCAGGTTGGACACCGGCAGCACCGGGCGCTCGAGGGCGAAGGCCAGGCCCTGGACCACACCGATGGCGATGCGCACGCCGGTGAAGGCACCCGGGCCACGGCCGAAAGCGATGGCGTCGAGGGCATTCAGCGCCACACCGGCATCGCCCAGCAGCTGCTTGATCATCGGCAGCAGCTTTTGCGCATGCATGCGCGGGATCACCTCGTAGTGGCTGGTTACCTTGCCGTCATGCAGCAGCGCGACGGAACAGGCTTCGGTGGCGGTATCCAGGGCCAGCAGGGTGGTCATCGAACGGGTATCCAGGTGCGAGTGAAAAAGAGCGGCAGTATAAACGACAACGGCCCGCAAGCGGGCCGTTGTGACGCACGGTGCTGGATCAGCTCAGGGCTGCCAGGACCTTGGCGGTGATCGCTTCGACCGAACCCACGCCTTCGATGTGGCTGTACTTCGGCTTGCCGGCATTGGCAGCCGACAGCTTCTGGTAGAAGTCCACCAGCGGCTTGGTCTGGCTGTGGTAGACCGACAGGCGATGGCGAACGGTTTCTTCCTTGTCGTCGTCGCGCTGGATCAGGTCTTCGCCGGTGACGTCGTCCTTGTCTTCCACTTTCGGCGGGTTGTACTGGATGTGGTAGGTGCGGCCCGACGCCAGGTGCACGCGGCGGCCAGCCATGCGGCCGACGATTTCTTCATCGTCGACGGCGATTTCGACCACGGCGTCGATGTCGACACCGGCCGCGACCATGGCTTCGGCCTGCGGAATGGTGCGTGGGAAGCCGTCGAACAGGCAGCCATTGGCGCAGTCAGGCTGGGCGATGCGCTCCTTGACCAGGCTGATGATCAGCTCGTCGGAGACCAGCTGGCCAGCATCCATGACTTTCTTCAGCTCCAGGCCCAGTGGGGTGCCGGCCTTGACGGCGGCACGCAGCATGTCACCGGTGGAGATCTGTGGAATACCGAACTTCTCGGTGATGAACTTTGCCTGAGTACCTTTACCGGCCCCGGGAGCTCCCAGCAGAATTACGCGCATCTCGTGCTCCTCAAATTTTTTTATGAAATTCAATGGATTCGGC